>NZ_JAUBUJ010000167.1:0-5105 GCF_036705405.1 Microcoleus sp. B13-B6 | reverse complement strand
ACGCTGTCGTCGCCCTCGTCGCCTGCACAGTTGTCGCTGCCGCCACCGCCTAGCACGGTATCGTTGCCGATGCCGCCACTAACGCTGTCGTCGCCCTCGTCGCCTGCACAGTTGTCGCTGCCGCCACCGCCTAGCACGGTATCGTTGCCGATGCCGCCGCTAACGCTGTCGTCGCCCTCGTCACCGCTGCAAACGTCGCTGCCGCCACCGCCTAGCACGGTATCGTTATCTTTGCCGCCGTTAACGCTATCGTTGCCGTCGCCGCCGCTAACGTTGTCCTTGCCTGCGTCGCCCCTGACGGTATCGTTGCCTTCGCCGCCCTCGCACTTGTCGTCGTCTTTGCCGCCGTAGATGGTGTCGTTGCCGGCGCCGCCGTTAACGTCATCCTTTCCTTCGTTGCCGTGCACCCCGTCATCGCCGTCATCGCCTTGGCAGGTGTCGTTGCCGCTGCCGCCAAAAAGGGTGTCGTTATCTTTACCGCCGTTAAGGGTGTCGTTGCCTTTGCCGCCCTTAACGTTGTCGTTGCCACGATCGCCCTTTATTACATCGTCGTCATCGCCGCCCTCGCAATCATCGTCATCTTTACCCCCGTACATTTCATTTTTTTTGCCAGGGTTTCCTTTGATTTTGTCCTTGCCTTTTTGGCCGAATATCTTATCCCGATCGCCGGTGGCGACAATTACGTTATCGCTATCATCACCAACGAGGGTTCGGCGATCAATGCCGCTGCCATCATCGTTGCTCGCACCTTCTTCTAGTACGCCGTTAAATTCCGCAATTTGCTTGTTATCAGCAGCACCTGTTTCGGATGCACCCTTAGACGGATCAGGAGATTTGGTGGTAACGCCGTCGGGGTTTTCGATCGCTTGCTCAATTAACTTGGCTAACTCCTCCTCGGTAATTGTAGAGCTGTTGTTGCCTAAATTCCCGACTGGATTTTGTGTTTCCTCTCGAACGGGAAAAAGTGTTTCCGGTTTTTTTTCTAACGTTGTTACGTCTGGTTCCATTGTTGATATTTCCCCAAAAAAGGTAAGCTTCTTAGAATCACTTTATCAGCAAACAGGAGGCTGCAGAAGAAAAAAAAATAACTTCATGCTTTCGCCTGCTAGAGGAGCTGGTTTCCTCATTTTTACTATTATAGATGCCACTTAAACAGCAAGGTTTTTTTCGCTCTGTTGCGAGTTTTATATTCTGCCATTGCGTACCACAATTAATTGCTCTGCAACCTACACTGTAATTACTGCGCCGAAGCGCCGAGCATTTGAGCTGTTCTCGGTAATTTCTCCAGTAAGCTGCGCCGAAGGGCCCCTTATTGTAGATTCTCTACGTAATTTCTACAGTGAATTAGCTGAATTTAAACTCGCAACTGACAACTCCTAAATAACTACCCAAAACCTGTATCCCCCAAATTCTACCCTTGCTTTTTTTCCGATCTAGGCTGGGTGTATTAAAGTTTTGTAACACTCCCAGCTTTGACAAATCCTTCCCTGACCTAGGATTTGAATCTCTTGACTAAACGACAGCACCCTCCTAATTTTAGTTCCCGATGATTAATTAAAAATTTAGATCATTCGCCCGGGCAAATATTTGTTCTAATTTTTAGTTGCACAAATTTTTATCGAGTTGAGGAAACATCGCGAACTGAGAAAAATTTTTTTTTTCTGATTAATACTAAGAACCTGCCAAAATTTATCTATCTCAAGACAGATTGTAAAATTTTTCCAAACAGAGTAAGAGATGCAGGAGTCGTTTTTGGTGACAGTTGCAAGATCGGCATTTTGAGCGGGAACGACCCACGGCGAGGCTGCCCAACCCTATTCCTTTGTAGAGACTTCGCTACCAAATCCAATAATTCTCCGAGAAACCGGCCTGATGAGGCGTAATCCTCTAGATGCCAAAAATGATGGTTGCTGGAGAGTACCGGAATAATTTGATTTGCCTTGTATTGTTGAGAGTTCTTGGCGGGTTAAGTTTATTTTTGCTGCTTAACTTTAACTAGATTAAGAGAGTTAAATTAAAAGTTTTCTATATCATAAAAGCGGAAAATTAGCAATAAGTTATTAGCAATTATCGATGGTCAACTATCGATTATCGATCGCCACTGAGGTCTTAAGGATGAGGGCGGAGAGCTTACGGATGAGAGTCCAGGGCTGACCAATTAATTAATTGACACAAAATCAAGATTACACATGGGGGGTTGGTGGTAGAGGATAAGCCGTAAAGACCGATCGACCGATCGCCCAAAAAAATAAAATACTCAAATTTCCCTGCGATATTGCCCTGAAACCGGTTGGCGAGAGCCGAAGTAATTTTAATAAGAACTAGAGATCCGCCTGGTAAAGTGCCTCCAATTTAACTTTACTCAGCAATGAGAAACTCAAGTTCACGACAAATCTAAAGGGGTCTGCGGTAGAGGTGCAAAATGTTAAAGATAGCAAGATTGGAGAAAATTCGGCTTTCACCGAGCCACAGGGCAATCAAAACTAATAAACTGTTATTAAAGTACAACTTTTATATCCTCAAAGTGTTTGAACAAATATATATGACGCCAGCGATCGCCCGATCGGGGGAAGCGCATTCAGAAACTTTGATTCAAAGAGTAAAAATTATTTTGCCGATCGCTCTTGCTAGCCGCAAAAACGCAGGCAAATTCAGAATTAAGGCGGGAGGGCGCTAAATCCGTGAGCCAGGAATTTCAACTCTCAGTCACCCCTGTTGGGGACGACGAATATCTAGTGCGGACAGAAAGGGTTGCACCCGGTGTACCCTTAGCCGAACAACAAGTCCGCTGGCCGATCGACGAATGGCTTGCACTGTCTGCTCAACTGATGAACGACCCGCTGGTGGGCTTGCTCCAGGGAAAAGCATTACACGGAAGCAGTTTGGCCGGTCGCGGCCTCTCCCGTTCGGGACCCAACTCAGTGCCGAATTTAGTAGCGCTCGGACAACAATTATACAGCGGGCTGTTTCAAGGAAACTTGCGCGATAGCTGGACTTGCGCTCAAGGCATCGCCCAGCACCGCCGAGAAGTGCTGCAACTGCGACTCGGACTCAAAGGCCGGCGCTTGCCACGGCTGCCGTGGGAAGTGCTGCACGCGGGCGATCGCCCTTTGGCAACTGGCACCGATGTCGTGTTTTCTCGCTACCAACCAGGTACAAGTTTGTTCAAACAAACCCGGATACTGCCTAGTGGTGGGCCACTAAAAATTTTAATGGCGATCGCCTCTCCGAGCGATCGAGACAGCTTGCAGCTTAAGCGAGAAGTGCTCCATTTGCAACAAGAACTCCAAAACCGCACCGGTCATCCTCTCAAAAACAGCCCCCATTGCCCGGAAATTCAACTGACTATTCTCGAACAGCCCGATCGAGAACAACTTACCCAAGCCCTAGAACAAGGACACTACCAAGTCCTGCACTACGCAGGCCACAGCAACTTAGGTTCCAGAGGTGGGGAACTCTACCTAGTCAGCAGCCGCACCGGCTTAACCGAAACCCTCAGTGGCGACGACTTAGCTGGATTGCTCGTTAACAACGGTATTCAGATGGCCGTGTTCAACTCCTGCCGCGGCGCCTACGGCGACCCCTCAGACCTCGCGGACGACAGCCCGGAACGGAACTTAACCGAAGCTCTAGTGAAGCGGGGCATTCCGGCAGTGCTAGCAATGGCAGAAAGCATCCCCGACGATGTAGCCCTAACTCTGACACGGTTGTTTTACCGCAACCTCAATCAAGGCTATCCAGTCGATCTCAGCCTGAGCCGGGCCAGAGCTGGGCTAATTTCTGCCTACGGTTCTCACCAGCTATACTGGGCTTTGCCGATTCTCTACCAGCACCCGGACTTTGACGGCTATTTGACCGGCGCCCCAGTCCACAGCGCGACCTCCGGTTCTATGGTGCACATAATCGGGTCGGGAACGCAACCGGCGATCGCGGGTACTGAATGGAAGGCTGCGTCTTCGGTTTCGGCGATCGCCCAATACCCCCCAATCCCAGCCAATAGATCGCATGAGTCAGACAATTCTGACGGCGAAGTCTGGGAATATCCCAACCAATTAAAAGATCGCAGGGATTGGGTTCACCAGAACGATCGACCCGATGCTGCTAATTCACCGAACTCACCGACGGCTTCGCCCTCCTCTATTCCTAATTCAGAGTGTGCGGCGATCCAAGCAACTCGCGCCGCTGCAGCGACTCAGAAACCGTTAAAAAAACCGGGGTTGAAAAAATCTGTGGCCCTGATGCTTTGCTTATTGCCCGTTGCTTTGAGTGCTGGCTTTTTTGGGTGGCGGCACTCGAACCAGCGAAGCACGAAACCAGAAGAGTTACTGCCGGCGGTACGGACTCCCCTGTCGCAAAATTACCTGCAACAACGTCACTAAGGAATGAAAAATTAATAACTTGCACAATTAAACCCCAGAAGCCTTGATCCAAGGTCAACTATTGCTCTATTAGTCACCTTATTTATTTTTCATTCCTAAAAGCGATCGCCCACTGCAATGCTGAATTTAGACCCCCTTGGCCCGGCTCCAAACTGGGTGGGGTTTTTGCTGGCCATTCGCGATCGGCTGCCGCTGGCCATTCGCGATCGAAAGTATGCTGCTCGATCGAATCTCGGACTTACGTTCATCCAGCCGGTTTTTACCGAAAATAAGCAGCAGCCCAACCAAGCATCGAGGAAGAAACCGGGTTTCTCGTCGAGCAAGTAAGTCCGGGACTCTTAATATAAAATTAGTCAGTCGATTTGAGATTTTAGACTTCGGCTTGAGCCCTGAGTCGAAGGATTTGAGATTTTAATTTTACTCCACAGATAAATCTGGGAACAGGAACAAGACTCTAAAATTTTGATCTCTCCACGACAGGAGTCGGTGGCTTGTATGCGTTTTTGAGCGGGCTGATTCGGCCGCAGGAGCATTCGTCATTCGGCACAAGACAATAAAAGCCAGAGTTGCCACAATTAAGAACGTCCTCACCCTCAGCGCGCTTATTTCACAATAATTAATTATGGAAGCGGCTGTGAGTTTGACAATCAAGCATCCAGGATACCCGCCACGTGATTCATTCCGAAAGCAGACTCAGGACCGGTGAAATAAAAAACCTGTATCCGA
>NZ_JAUBUJ010000166.1:0-10580 GCF_036705405.1 Microcoleus sp. B13-B6 | reverse complement strand
GCTTGCAAATAGGTTCTATAAACCCGCCCGACCCCACGAAAAATCCTCTTATTGATATTGCTGCAAGATGTCAGTTACAACTGAGATATTGCACCATTCTCAAGAACAGGCAAGATGCCTGTTCCACAAAGAGTAGATTTTTTCTTGTGGAACGGGCCGGAGAGCCCGTTCATAAAACAATACGCTTGGGCTAGAGGCTTAAGTTGTCACCAATGCCGATGACCAGAAAATAGCCAATTCTTTAAAATTTCTCGCTGTGGTCAGCTAACAAAAGGTTAATTATGGTTTTCCCATATCTCTACTTCTGGCAATTACCCAAATTTAACGGACTAAAAGACCGAGACCAATACTATACAGCAGTTTTCAACTATCTGAAATACAGTAGCGACAAGACTGTGCCAAGATGTGAAAATTTAAGACCCAACCTACCGTATCTCTTGTTTTTATATAAGTGTCGATCCTTTAATATAGGGGAGACAATAAATCTTCTTAACGCCCCCCTAATTCCAGGGCTGTTTCATTCTCACCAAAAACGAGGTTTTTGTAGGGGTAGTGCCCCCGTGCCTACCCCCGCCACCAACCATCGAATGGGGGTTTCAGGCCAAAAGGGCCGGCACGGGGGCACGGCCCCTACCAAGAATGAAACCGGCCTGCCCCTAATTCCCCATGAATTAGGAGAAAATAGACTCGACTACAAGCGACATTTATTAGGGATTTTGGTCTTAAGTATTCACGCCTTAGCCCGGCCGTGTTCCTACCAGATATCTCTACTTACCTCAACTGAAAACCGCTATATTTCAGGATGGACTTACCTTTTACTTTTGAGTTGTTATTTGTGCCTTTTTCCCGGAAGTGCGATCGCCCAAATCACCCCCGACGGCACTTTGGGCCCGGAAAGTTCGCGCACAGTTCCCGATACAATCAACAACTTACCCTCCGATAGAATCACTGGCGGCGCAACTCGTGGCGTTAACCTCTTTCACAGCTTGCGCGAATTTAACATCCGTGAAGGGCGGGGAGCTTATTTTGAAAATCCCAGCGGAATTACCAACATATTCACCCGCGTTACGGGGGGAAACTCTTCCAATATTTTAGGAACTCTGGGAGTTTTAGGCAACGGCAACTTATTTTTAATAAACCCGAAAGGAATTATATTCGGGCCGAATGCGCGGTTAGATTTGCGCGGTTCGTTTATCGGTTCAACCGCTGACAGTATTGTGTTTAATAACGGCTTTGAATTCAGCAGCACCAACCCGCAAACATCCCCGCTGTTAACAGTTAATATTCCCGTTGGTTTAAGATTTAGAGACAATCCCGGTGCAATTGTCAATCAATCGACGGCTATAGGAAAGGTAAACCTGCCAGCCTCTGCTGTGGCAATCCCAATTAGCGATCGAGTTGGTTTAGCAGTAGAACCCGGTCAAACTTTAGCACTGATTGGCGGCGACATCCAACTCCAAGGCGGCAATTTAACGGCCAGCGGCGGACAAATTTTACTCGGTAGCGTCGCTAGTCCCGGTGTAGTTAATTTTGCACTGACTTCTCCTGTTACTCAGCAGGGGAATTTAACTGTTAATTATGACAATATTCAGAACTTTGGCAATATTCAAATAGCCGATGGAACACTCATCAACACCAGCGGTACCGGTGGCGGCAGAGTAGAGTTAAAAGGTGGAAATGTCGCCCTCAGCGGTGCGCGAATTTATGCGCTGACACTGGGAAATATTGATGGTAGAGGTATCGATATCAGCGCTCAAAAGTTGCGGGTGGAAAACGGCACCCAATTTTCTACCCTGACTCTCGGAGATGGTGCAGGAGGCCATATTAACTTCCGGGCTGCTGATTCAGTAGAAATGAGCGGGCTGGGAGTTGAGGGCTATCAACAGGTTGCAATTAAGTATCTGGTATCGGGAACTACAGACCCGTTTGACCCGCTATTTGTGCTGTTGAATGCTAGTGCTGGCGCTGGTTCGGGGGGCGATATTACGATCGACACCAACCGCCTGCTGCTCAAAAATGGGGTAGTAGGTAGCGGGATAACTTTTGGCGGTGGAAATGGCGGAAACTTAATCATTCGCGCCAATACTTTTGAGATGGTGGGTTCGGGAATTAACAACGGGACAGCGAAAGAAAGTACCGGTGCGGGAGGAAGTATTAGTGTTGATGTCAATCGATTAATTATGCGCGACGGTTCTCTTCTGGGTACTACAAGTTACAGCAGCGGCCCGTCGGGGAATATCAACATTAAAGCTGCTGAATCGGTAGAATTGTCTAACACCGGCCCGAAAACTGTTGTGTCAACTGGAATCAGCACGCTGAGTATCGGTTCTAACGGAAGGGCGGGGAATATTAACGTTGATACGAAGCGGTTGACTCTTTCTGGAGGTTCTGCTTTTACTTTAGGAACGGGTGTTTTAGTTGGCAGGTTTTTGTTTTCTCAGGAGGGGGGGCCGGCGGGAAATTTAACAGTTAGGGCTAGTGAATCAGTAGAAATTTCTGGTATTTCTCAACTTTTGACCAGCGGAATTCAGAATGCTAGCGCGCTGACTTCTGGAACTTTGAGTTCGAGTCGGGGTGGGGATATTCGTATTGATACGCCAAGCCTAACCGTGCGGGATGGAGGGATAGTTTCTACGAGTTCTTTGGGATCTGGAGATGTGGGGAATATTACTGTTAATGCCGATCGCATTTCAGTCAGTGGCAGCGGAAATAATGGTCTGTTTGTCAGTACAATTGATGCTTCGGTGGGCAAGACATTCGGTACTAATCCCAATGCTACGGCAAATGCGGGTTCGTTGAATCTGAATGCCGATCGACTAATTGTCAGAGATGGATCTACAGTCACCGTGCAGGCTACGGGAACCGGACGCGCTGGTAATATCAATATTGTCGCAAATTCGATCGCTCTTGATAACAAAGCGAGGATTGACGGCACGACTGTATCCGGTACAGGAGCAAATATTAACCTGCAAGCGCGAGATATCCAATTGCGCCGCAACAGCCGAATTACCACCGATGCAGGCACTTCTGACGGCGGCAATATCAACATCAACAGTGATATTCTTGTCGCCCTCCCGCAAGAAAACAGCGACATTACAGCCAACGCCCGCACAGCAGGCGGCGGCCGCGTGAATATCAATGTCCCCAATGTGTTTGGTTTTACAGCAACAAGTCGCGAACAAGTCAGAAGCAGGTTGGGGCTCAGTGACGGCGAATTTGCAGTGTTGCAAGTAAGTCCTACTTCTCTAATTCCTAGCAGCGACATCGCCGCGATTTCCCAAAGTGGCGGCGCGGCTTTGCAAGGGGCGGTAACATTTAGTGCTGTTGGAGTGAATCCCGTTCAAGGTTTAGTGGAACTGCCGCAAAATGTGGTCAATCCGGCTGCGTTAATTGCTGCAAATCCCTGCATCGAAGGGGCCGAGAACGAGTTTACTGTGACGGGGCGGGGGGGATTGCCACCGAGTCCTAATGAAGTTCTCAGCAGCGCAGGAGAACCGTTTCCGTGGGTGGAACCAGCGGTAGGTGGAAGTCAGCAAGTAGAAGGTCAAAGAGCATCCCTAGAAATTCGGCCAACAGAAATTATTCCCGCTCAAGGTTGGGTAATGGACGATCGAGGACAAGTAAGGCTGGTAGCCTATAATTCTGGTGGTGGTACCTCTATTCGCAGTCCGAAACCGACGGGTGTTTGCGTACCTCAATAGGTACTCTTCACGTTTGAGCTAACCCCTCGCTATTTTCCTCATACTAAATTAACCCCACTTAAAAGATGCTCCGCCAATCTTCCCCCCTATTTTTTGCATTATTACTGCTGTTTCCTTTCCCTGCGATCGCCCAAATCATCCCCGATAATAGCTTGGGTACAGAAAGTTCGCGAACAGTTCCCGACACGATTAATAACTTACCATCGGACAGAATAGAAGGCGGTGCAACTCGCGGCGTTAACCTCTTTCACAGCTTGCGTGAATTCAACATCCCTGAAGGGCGGGGAGCATATTTTGCCAATCCTAACGGGATTGCGAATATTTTTACCCGCGTTACTGGTGGCAACCCTTCTAATATTTTAGGAACTCTGGGAGTTTTAGGAAATAGTAACCTGTTTTTAATTAACCCAAAAGGGATTGTCTTTGGCCCCAATGCTCGGTTAGATTTGCGCGGCTCATTTATTGGTTCAACTGGTAGTGGCGTTCTCTTTGATAATGGCTTTGAATTTAGTGCAGCTAATTCTAATGCAGTGCCATTGTTAGCGATTAATATTCCTGTGGGTTTGAGATTTAGAGAAAATCCCGGCACAATTATTAACTCTTCCCAAGCAATTGGTTCAACACCAGCCTTACCGCCATTGCCCGTAGAAATTCCTGTTTCTAACAAACTTGGTTTAGCAGTAGACCCCGGTCAAACTTTAGCATTAATTGGCGGAGACATTCAACTCCAAGGAGGAAATTTAACAGCTTATACCGGACAAATATTACTGGGAAGTGTGAAAAGTCCAGGTTTAGTACAATTTGAACCAACGGCTTTTGGTGTGAATTTAAACTACGGAAATATTCAGAACTTTGGCAATATTGAAATCAACGGTGCCTTGATAAATACCACCGGATTAGGAGGTGGAAAAATTGACATCAGAGGTGGAAATGTCGCCGTCAACGGTGGGCGAATTTTTGGCCTAACACTGGGAAATATTGATGGTAGAGGCATTGACATCAATTCCCAAAACTTGCGAGTACAGGGGGGGGCGCAAATTTTTACTCAGACATTGGGAACAGGTACGGGAGGCGCTGTAAACATCAGCGCTACTGACTCAGTAGAACTCAGTGGGATTGGATTTGATAGCTTTAACAGGTTTGTTCTTCAGTTTGCAAGAGTTGGTTCGGTAAACCCCTTCGATCTGCAAATTATTCTAAGTAGTGGCACTGGTGGTAATGGAGCAGCAGGAGACATCACAATTGATACCGGGCGGCTACTGATAGAAAATGGGAGTGTCATAAGTAGTTCTACCTTGGGTTCTGCTAATGGCGGAAATATGACTATCCGTGCCAGAGTTTTTGATCTGGTTGGTTCTGCAATCAACAGCGGGCCAATTAAAGGGAGTACAGGCAGTGGAGGAAATATAACCTTTGAGGGAGAAAAGTTAATCGTGCGGGATGGCTCTGCTTTAATCAGTCAGACCCGTAATGATAAAGCATCAGGAAATATCAACATTCAAGCATCTGAATCAGTAGAAATCTTACGTACACCTAATGGAAGTATCCAGCCAACTTTCATTGGTACAACTACAATTGGTCAGCAGGGGAAAGCTGGGGACATTAATATCGACACGAAACGGTTGATTATTTCTGATGGCGGTGGAATTAGCGCGGGTACGGGTGCAATTGTTGCCAACCCATTGTTCGGAGCGAATGGGGGGCCAGGAGGTAATATCACAATTAGAGCTACGGATTCGATAGAAATAGCAGGCATTTCTGGAGTTTCGGCGGTTGGATATCAAATTGGTAGCTTCCTCAACGCTGAAACAGCTTCCTTTAGTCGGGGAGGAGATATCCACATTTCTACGCGGGTGCTGACTCTGGGGAAAGGGGGATCTATTTCTACGTCATCTTTAGGCACGGGAGATGCGGGAAATATTACGATTGATGCAGCGCGTATAGAAGTTCTGGGTAATAATTCCAGTCTATTTAACAGCCAAATTCTGGCTTCTGTTGGTTTTACTCCTAGTTTCACTAATTCTAAGGCTACGGCGAATGCGGGTTCAGTGAATCTGAATACTGATCAGTTGATTCTTCGCAATGGGTCAACGGTTGGTGTACGGAGTTTCGGAAGTGGTCGTGCTGGTAATATTAATGTTGTTGCCAACTCAATCGATCTAGATAACAAAGCCAGCATTGATGGTACAACAGTATCTGGCACAGGGGCAAATATAAACATCCAAGGGCGAGACATTAAGTTGCGGCGCGCCAGCAGAATTACCACCGATGCGGGTAGTTCTGATGGTGGAAATATCAACATTAAAAGCGATATTTTGGTGACTTTACCCAATGAAAATAGCGATATTACCGCTAATGCTCGGACAGCTAGGGGAGGGCAAGTGGCGGTTAATGTACCGAATATATTTGGTTTTACAGCCGTGAATCGCGATCGAGCTATAAGTAGTTTAGGACTCACGGACGCTGAATTTTTTAGCTTACAAGTTAATCCTACTTCTTTAATTCCCACTAGCGACATTGCAGCCATTTCCCAACAAGCTGGTCCGGCTTTGCAAGGGGCGGTAACGTTTAGCAATTCGGGAGTTAATCCGGCTCAAGGATTGGTAGAATTGCCGCAAAATGTTGTCAATTCAACGACTTTAATTGCCCCTAATCCCTGCACACAAAGGGCAGAAAGCGAGTTTACAATTACTGGTAAAGGAGGAGTACCTGTAAACCCTAATGATGTCCTCAGCAGCGATTCTAGTCAGTTAAACTGGGTCGAATCGGGAGCCGGCAGAAGTTCAACAGCGGAAACGCTGCCGGATTTAACTGATAGATTGCCGTCGGGTGGTATTGGCAATGCGTTTCTTCCTGAGTCTTCGCCAACAGGAATTATTCCCGCTCAAGGTTGGGTAATAGATGAGCAAGGACAAGTAAGGCTGGTAGCCTATAATTCTGGTGGTGGTACCTCTATTCGCAGTCCCAAACCAACGGGTGTGTGCGTACCTCAATAGATACTCTTTAGGTTTTAGCTAATCCCTCGCTATTTTTTTAATATTAAATTAACCGGACTTAAAAAATGCAGCACCAATCTTGGGCCCTATTTTTGGCATTTTTACTGCTGTGTCCTTTTTCCGCCGTCGCCCAAATCATCCCAGACAGCACCTTGGGTGCAGAAAGTTCGCGGACAGTTCCCGACACGATTAATAACCTACCATCGGACAGAATAGAAGGCGGTGCAACTCGCGGCGTTAACCTATTTCACAGTTTCGGCGAATTCAACATCCGTGAAGGGCGGGGAGCATATTTTGCCAATCCTAACGGGATTGCGAATATCTTTACCCGCGTCACTGGTGGCAACCCTTCTAATATTTTAGGAACTCTGGGAGTTTTAGGAAATAGTAACTTGTTTTTAATTAGCCCAAAAGGGATTGTCTTTGGCCCCAATGCTCGGTTAGATTTACGAGGTTCATTTATTGGTTCAACTGGTAGTGGGGTTCTCTTTGATAATGGGTTTGAATTTAGTGCAGCTAATTCTAATGGAGTGCCATTGTTAGCGATTAATATTCCTGTGGGTTTGAGATTTAGAGAAAATGCGGGTGCAATTGTTAACTCTTCCCAAGCAATTGGTTCAACACCAGCCTTACCGCCATTGCCCGTAGAAATTCCTGTTTCTAACAAACTTGGTTTAGCAGTAGACCCCGGTCAAACTTTAGCATTAATTGGCGGAGACATTCAACTCCAAGGAGGAAATTTAACAGCTTATACCGGACAAATCCTTCTGGGAAGTGTGAAAAGTCCAGGTTTAGTACAATTTGAACCAACAGCTTTAGGTTTGAATTTAAACTACGGAAATATTCAGAACTTTGGCAATATCGAAATCAACGGTGCATTGATAAATACCAGCGGATTAGGAGGTGGAAAAATTGACATCAGAGGTGGCAATGTCACCGTTAGTAGTTCGGGAATTTATAGCCTAACACTGGGAAATATTGATGGTAGAGGCATTGACATCAATGCTCAAAATTTGGGAGTAGATAGAGGGTCACAAATTTTTACCCCGACAGTGGGAGATGGCAAGGGGAGCGATATCAACCTCCACGCTACTGACTCATTACAAATGAGTGGGCTGGGAATTCAGGGCTATCAGAAGCTTTACAACCAATATTTGACTTCAGGAACAGTCAACCCTTTTGACCCGCAAATTGTTATGAACTCTGGTACTGTTGGCAGGGGAGCCGCCGGAGACATTAACATTCATACTGGACGGCTACTGCTGCGCGATGGAGTGGTTGGCGGTACCGCCACCCTGGGTGCAGGAAATGGCGGAAATCTGAATATCCGCGCCAACACGGTGGAGTTTGTCAGTTCCTTGTTAAACAACGAAACAACAAAGGTAAGTACCGGTCAAGGCGGAAACATCAATCTTGAAGCACAGCGGTTAATCATGCGCGATGGTAGCTATCTCCTCAGCCTCAGCCGTAGTAATAGAGCATCAGGGAATATCGTCATTAAAACGAATGAATCTGTAGAATTGTCGGGAGGAATCCCTGGAACTACAACGCAAACTATAATTGGCACCACCACTGCCAATGGTAATGGGAAAGCCGGAGATATTACGATTGAAACTAAACGATTGACTGTTTCTAATGGAGCCGGAATTGCTTTATCCACGGGTGCAAATATTGGCGAATCCGTGCGTTCTACGAGTGGAGGCCCAGGAGGAAATTTAACCGTGAGAGCTTCAGAGTCAATAGAAGCGATTGGCGTTTCTGGAGTTTTGGGCACTGCGGGTTTCGCACCTAGTGGTTTTTCCACTCAAACTTTTAGCTCTGCTCCAGGTGGAGATATCCACCTCTCGACACCAAAACTGACTTTGCGGGATGGGGGAATAATTACGGCTGCTTCTTTGGGTGCAGCAGATGCGGGAAATATTACAATTGATGCCGAACGCTTAGAAGTACAAGGACTTGGGAATAACGGTCGCTTCAGGAGTAGAATTGAAGCTTCGGCTGGCAGTACATCTATCTTTGTCAATCCTAATGCTACGGCGAATGCCGGTTCGTTAAATTTGAATGTTAATCAATTGATTGTCCGGGATGGGGCAACGGTGAATGTTCAGGCTTTGGGAACGGGAAGGGCTGGAAATATTAATGTTATAGCTAACTCAATGGCCTTGGATAATAAAGCTAGTATTGACGGTACAACTGACTCTGGCGGGGGGGGAAATATTAATATCAGGGCGCAAGATGTCCAGTTGCGGCGCGGTAGCAGAATTACAACGGATGCAGGTATTTCTGACGGTGGAAATATCAAAATTAATAGCGATATTTTGGTAGCTATACCAAGAGAAAATAGCGATATTACAGCTAACGCTCGCACAGCTAGAGGTGGTCAAGTTACGGTCAATGTACCAAATATTTTTGGCTTTACAAGCCTTAACCGCGAACAAGCCAGGAGTAGTTTAGGACTGACTGATGCTGAATTTGCGGCCTTACAAGTAAATCCTACTTCTCTAATTCCTAGCAGCGACATCGCCGCGATTTCCCAAAGTGGCGGCGCGGCTTTGCAAGGGGCGGTAACATTTAGTGCTGTTGGAGTGAATCCCGCTCAAGGTTTAGTGGAACTGCCACAAAATGTGGTCAATCCGGCTGCGTTAATTGTGGCAAATCCCTGCATCCGAGGGGCCGAGAGCGCATTTACCGTCACTGGGAAAGGAGGAGTGCCATCCAGTCCTAATGATGCCCTCAGCAGCGCAGGAGAACCGTTTCCGTGGGTGGAGCCAGCGGTAGGTGGAACTCAGCAAGTAGAAGGCGAAAGAACATCCCTAGAAATTCAGCAAAAAGAAATTATTCCCGCTCAAGGTTGGGTAATAGATGAGCAAGGACAAGTAAGGCTGGTAGCCTATAATTTAAGTAATGGTGCATCTATTCGCAATCCGAAATCAACCGGTGTTTGCGTACCTCAATAGTAAGGTTCAGGTTTTAGCTAACTCATCGCTATTTTCCTAAAAGTAAATTAACCGGACTTAACAGATGCTCCGCCAATCTTCCGCCCTATTTTTTGCATTTTTACTGCTGTGTCCTTTGCCGGCGATCGCCCAAATCATCCCCGATAATACCCTGGGGCCGGAAAGTTCGCGAACTGTTCCCGATACTATCAACAACTTACCCTCAGATAGAATCACTGGCGGTGCAACTCGCGGAGCCAATTTATTTCACAGTTTACAACAATTTAACGTTGGTGAAGGACGAGGCGCATATTTTGCCAATCCTAACGGGATTGCGAATATTTTTACCCGCGTTACGGGTGGTAATCCTTCTAATATTTTAGGTGTGTTGGGAGTTCAAGGAAATGCCAACTTATTTTTACTCAATCCCAAAGGAATCGTCTTCGGCCCCAATGCGAGGTTAGATTTACGCGGTTCATTTTTAGCAAGTTCAGCAGATAGCGTAGTTTTCGATAATGGCTATCAATTCAGCAGCAGCAATCCCCAATCAATCCCGCTGTTAAATGTCAACATACCTATCGGTTTAAACTTCCGAGAAAATCCGGGAAAAATCATTAACTCTTCAGCAGCACCAGCCTTGAGTTTACCAGAGTTACCTCCAGGGTTCCCGCCGATTTTTAATAACATTGGCTTAGCAGTTGGGCCAGGACAAACTATCGCCATAGTGGGCGGAGATATTGAATTAAATCAGGGAACACTCACTGCATCTACCGGACAAGTTTTGCTGGGTAGCGTCGCTAGTCCGGGGATGGTTGGATTGGGGGCAACGCCATTTGGATTAAGTTTAAACTATGACAATATTTCCAACTTTGGTAAGCTGTTGTACCTTTAAATAGGGTATAATAAAAAAGGAGTTTAGTCAATCTCTACAAAAATGCCAGCTAAAA
>NZ_JAUBUJ010000165.1:0-10581 GCF_036705405.1 Microcoleus sp. B13-B6 | reverse complement strand
AGTAACGATCCAGAACTCTACGCCTTGCTCAGCTTGATTGACGCTATTCGAGTTGGTCGGGTGCGGGAGCAACGTTTAGCCGCTAGCGAACTTGAAAAGAGGATCGTCGCTCTATGAATCAGCAGATATTCATGCTGGAAACAGTCGCCCGGATACTCTCTCAAGTACGCACTACCATCGTCTTCACAGGAGGAGCAACGATATCCCTGTATCTGGACGAAGTGGCTGCTCCTGACATTCGACCTACCGATGATGTTGATTGTGTTGTCGAAATCATGTCCAGAGCTGAATATTACAACTTCTCGAACTTGTTGCGAACCCTTGGGCTTCAAGAGACTACAGAATCAGGTGCACCCCTATGTCGCTGGCAGTATGAGGGCATTTCAATTGATGTCATGCCGTGCGACTCCTCTGTATTAGGGTTTTCCAATCGCTGGTACAGGCCGGGCATTGCTAACTCTATTCGCTACCAACTTCCAAGTGGTAGGCAAATCCTAATTTTTTCAACGCCTTATCTCCTCGCTTCCAAAATAGAAGCTTTCATGGGTAGAGGCGGGGGTAACTTTTATTTTAGTTCTGATATTGAAGACATTGTGGCACTGCTTGACGGGCGTTTTAGTTTGTTCGAGGAAGTGCAACAAGCTGACTATGAAGTGAAAGCATTTTTATCAGGATGGTTTCGAGCCGAGCTTGCAAATCTGTGCGAAATCGCGCCTGCTTTCCTCTCACCCGTTGCTAAAAATTCAGGTCGCACTCGCTTGCTCTTGCAAAGAATTGAAAGGCTGGCGATGGTAGTTTAGTAGTTAACTGCTAGCAATAGACAGCAGCGGACACTCGATCGAGGTAAGCCTTACACTCGCGAACAGCCTCAACGGAACGCAAAAACCAGATAGTCCAGCCTCAGCTTTATTGCTGGCATAGTGGGTACTACACTACAAAATCACTTCATAAATTTTAGCTACCTGCCAATTTTCTCACACTTGCTCAACTTGATTTTTTATTCAATTCCGATGCCACAACTTGACTATTAAGTCAATCCACTTGTTGTTAAAAACGCTAAAAAATTAGCTAATTGTTGCGTCAGCTAAAGTCAGGGATTTGCAGTATAAAGTCAGGGATTTGCAGTATAAAGTCAGGCAAGTGCAGGTATTTGCAGGGGGTGCACTTTACCTGCAAATCCCTGTAAATATCCTGCAAATGCCTGACTTTTTCGGTCAAATTACTGCTTTTTTGTGCAGAGACTGCCTTTGCTGGTTGAGGCTGCTTTTGGCTGTTCTTGATTAGTAGCAAGCAATGGTTTTGTGATCACAAACCGCACTTTTACGTGCAGGAAGAGAAATAATGCACCCTCCTTTTACGGAAGCCTAACCGTAAGGTCGGGTTTAATACTTTCTTTAGCTTTAATGACAACTGTAACTATTTGTACTACGATTTAAGCTGAATATTCTATAGCTCTAAGAAATTAGAGGGAGAAAATGCTTCAAAAGCAATTCAACAAGCTCATCACTTATTCAAGTGCGATCGCACCTAAATCCACTATTCTATACAAATAAAGAAAATTATACTCAGTCTCTACCTTAATAAACTGTCTAAACAGCCCTCTCCAATTGGGGGGGATAAAATCACCTGAATAGCGCTTGTCGATTACAGTTGTTAACTTGTATCTTGGTAAGAGGTTTTTACTGATTAAAAACTATGAAGACTTTACCGTCCGTCAAACCTAGAGAGCTGCTATCCAACCATATTCACATTCGCCTAACTGACTCTGACTACAATCAAATCAAAGCAAGAGCAGAGCAAGTAAATTTAAGCATGAGCGACTTCATGCGCCGTGCAGCTTTGAGGAGAACCATGCCACGCCCTCTAGCTGCATTTGACTTGAAAGCCTATCAAGTTTTGTGCAAGATTGATACCCAATTGAGGATTGCAGGAAACAACCTCAATCAAATTACTAAAGCTTGCAATAGTGCTGTGGCATTGGGAGAACCAGTTGTTGTCAATAAAGGACTCTTAGAAAGCGTACAGCAACTCATTCGAGAGAACCAAGCTACAATTAAAGCAATAGTTGCAAACCTTACCAATTCTACAGTCCGCTAATTTTTAACAAGCCTGAGAAATTGATGTAATAAACCTACTGCGAAACGGTTATGATTGGCAAACAAATTAAAGGTACAGGCTTTCGGGGCTGTCTGAACTACGTGCTGGGCAAAAAAGACGCCGCTCTAATTGGCGGTACTATGTGCGGACAAACTCCTGAAGAACTGGCTGCTGAATTTGCGATCGCCCGACAACTAAGACCTAACCTGAAAGTAGCAGTTTTTCACGCCACTTTATCTGTCGATAGCACCGAAAAACTAGAAGATTCTGAAGAAAATGACCAACGCTGGCTGGCGATTGCAGCCAACTACATGAAAGCGATGGAATTTGACAACAACCAATACGCAGTTGTCAAGCACAGCGATACACAACACGACCACATTCACATCGTCGCCAGTCGCATTTGTCTAGATGGAGGTGTCGTTGACGATAGCTGGGATTATTACAAAAGCCAAGAAACTATTCGCCAACTCGAACGGAACTACAGCCTGGAAACTGTTACACCCAGTTGGGAAACAGACAAACGAGCTCAGACTACAGGAGAACACAGGCAATTAAAAAGCAAGGGAAACCAGAGCGTCAGGGTGCAATTACAAGACCTAATTGATGAAGTTACCCAAGACAACCCAAGTATGCCAGAATTCGTTGAGCGGTTGCAGCAACAAGGCGTAGAGGTGCAAGTCGGATTGACTCGAACTGGAATCGGCTTGAGTAAAGGCATTTCTTACAATTTAGATGGGGTCGCTTTAAGTGGCACTCAGTTGGGTAAAGCCTACACTTTTTCTGGATTGCAGAAGCATCGAGGCGTTAGCTATGACAAAGGGCGAGATAACGCCCTAATTGAGGCTTTAATGCAGCCACAACACTTAGCTATCGCCCTCAGTGAGGCAGAGGAAACTGAGCTAGAGTCGTCACAATCCGAGTTAGTAGCAACCGCACCTGCAACTCCTGCAAGAGAAAATAAATTAGAGTTGTCACAATTCGAGTTAGTAGCAGGCGCACCTGGAACTCCTGCAACAGCAAATGAGTTAGAGTCGTCACAATCCGAGTTAGTAGCAACCGCGCCTGCAATTCCTGCAACAGCAAATGAGTTAGAGTCGTCACAATCTGAGCTAGAAACAACTACACCTGCAATTCCTGCAACAGCAAATGAGCTAGAGTTACAACTGTCAATCCTGCCTGAAAGGAATGAAACTCAGTGGCAAAAAGTGCGATCGCATCTAGCAGTCGAGTACAGTTTACCTTTAGAATTGCTCGATTTATTGCACTCTCATTCTTGGCTGTATGCCGGCTCAGAAAAGGCTGTCTTTACAGGACGGACGCTTGAGGGGGAACCCAGGCTCGCTTTTGTCCTCGATGAAAGAGGCAACTTTACTACAACCCATCCCCTGTCATCTGAAGCTGCTTTCTGGGTAGCCACTACCGGAGAAATTGAGCGAGCTGTAATTGCCTGTAACCCAATCGAAGCCCTTTCACTTTTGCTTATTGAACAGGATAACTCTACAACAGCACCACCCACAATTTACCTAGGAATTGAACGAGCTTCACAACTACCTATACAATTCTTACAAGAACTCGATAGCGTTATTATAGCGATTGCCGAAAATTCTCAGCTCGCTCGAAATGCGATCTCGTTGCTACCGGATGCAGAACTTGTCAATCCACCGTCAAGTTGGAATGATATCTGGATACAATTAATTGAACAAGAACAGCCAACTCATAAACAAAATCACCAACAGCATAAACCGCACACCCAAAACCTCGAACTGGATTAGTTATTGCCACTTAAAAATTTGATTTTTATTAAATAAAAGCGCTAGCTAACAAATTTCCTGGTTGCGACATAAATTACTGGGTAGTTCTGGCATCTCAGGGTTTTGATAACGGTGGGTAAACCGTTTTATCCCCCCAATTATTCTTACCAGGCAGGAATACCAATTACTGATATTGCTACCACTAATTTTGACAGCTTTTTTAACGTATTTATCAACTATTTTGGCGTAACTATTAAGTAAATTGAGGCCGTGCTTGCTCAAATAATTTGTGAGTCAACATGGGTAAAAATAAATTATTTATACATTTTATCGTACTCACTAACATTTACGAAAAAACAAATTTATGAGCGCTGTCGCGCCCAAAAATAAAGCATCGGAAAAAAAAATGGAACTATCGCAAACCTACACCTATTACTTCAATAATTTAACCTGCGTCCACCAAACAGAAAACGAACTGTACATCATGGGCAAGGAAACAACACTTGTACTGAATTTTCAACAAACAAGCTATCAAACGCTCGACAAAATAATCCACGCTCTGCGACTTGTGAGAGACAAAAAAGTCCAAGATCGAAAGTCAATTATTGAACAAGAACTGCTGGCATTAAACTTCCAATTCCCTCTCGAAAGCAACAACGATAGCAACAACGACAGCAACAACGACAGCAGCAATGGTAGCAGCAACGGCAGCCACAAAAACTGCGAGCTAAAAATCGACTGGTAATTCAATTATGCCGGAGAGACAAGTTTGTTTCTCCGGCAGCCAATAGCCAACATTAAAACCACATTCAAAAATGGCAAACACAATAGCAGGATATGTATATCTCCTGCACTTTGAGCAGCCGATATGTCCGACTCGTCCGTCTCAACACTATGTCGGCTGGACTAAAGATTTGGACGAAAGGCTTTATCAGCATAAAAAAGGCAGAGGGGCTAAGTTTTGCGGCGCAGCCCGAGAACGCGGAATAAAATTTGTTCTGGCAGAATGCTGGGTTGCAGACAAAAGTTTTGAGAGAACAATCAAGAGGCAAAAGAACCACAAACGCTTCTGCCCTATTTGCACAAATTTGGTAAACTAAGATAATGCAATGTTTGCAACACTGATGCTTGACCGGAACTGTTTTGTCCTACAAATGCGTGTAGGCGTGAACTATCGTTCTGTATCTTTGACCTACTTAATTCTCTCTCAAATCCTGGCTAGCTGGTTTACAGATTACTGCTACCATACCTCACACTTAGTAGTAACCGCCATATTAGTTTAAGCTGATTAAAAATTAGGAGCAGAAAATCCGATGCTCCCCAAGAATAGCCGCAAAAAGTTACCATTATTGGCAGCGTTCTTAATCTCGCAATTTATCCCTTGGTTCTTGAGTGCGATCGCGCTATTTCTCAGTTTATGGGTCATCGTACCAGCACCCACGCTGTTTCTGTACCCTTTGGCGGTGGGAGCACCAGAAATTAGTCCTTGGTTAGTCGGTATCAATGCGATCGCCCTTCTGCTGAACCGGCCCAGACGACATCAACGCAAAGTCTACATTATTTTACCGATTTGTAACCTGTTCGCCCTAATTCTGAGCCTGCTTCCCCTGATGCAATTCCCAGAAGCCAATGCAGCAATAGCTACCGAAATGCAAGCAGTTCTAGGAACAAACTATTTAGCAACCGTTCCTCAAGCTCTACGCGCGCAGCTACACCCTCAACCGTTTATCCTAGCAGATGCGTTCCGGGGAATTCCGATTAGAGAGGTTAGGATCGATCGGGCTATTGGATTTGCCAACCCTGACGGAGTTTCACTGCAACTAAACCTTTATCGGCCGGTGGAAATTGGCAAATATCCGGCGATTATCACACTCTACGGGGGAGCTTGGCAGAGAGGCAATCCCGATTCCAATGAGGAATTCAGCCGCTACATGGCCGCCCAAGGCTATTGTGTGGTTGCAATTGCTTACCGCCACGCTCCCAAGTATCGATTTCCTGCTCAGCTTGAGGATGTACAAGCCGCTCTTTCCTATATCAAAACTCATGCTGGTGATTGGTCCATCGATCTCGATCGAATTGCTTTGATGGGAAGGTCTGCAGGTGCCCATTTAGCAATGCTAACTGCTTATGATTCTAGTGTGCTTCCAGTTAGAGCAGTGGTGAACTATTACGGGCCAAACGACCTTATTGGGGGATACAATGACCCATCTTTTCCTGATGCGATCGACGTTCGAGCCGTCTTGCGTGCCTTTCTGGGAGGAACCCCAAACGAACTCAATGAGCTTTACCACCGGGCTTCCCCCATTAATTATATTAAACCCAATCTTCCCCCTTGCCTACTGGTTTATGCAGGTCGCGATCATATCGTTCAGGCTAAGTTTGGGCGATCGCTCTAGGAACGATTGCGAGCCACGGGCGATTCCCTACGGGATAGCTTCGCCGCGCGTACTATTTTGCTCGAAATTCCTTGGGCTGAACACGCCTTTGATGCAGTTTTTAATGGCCCTAGCAATCAACTTGCTTTGTATTATACAGAACCTTTTTTGGCTTTGGCTTTGAAATATTCCGATTACCAGCCAATTAAATAAAAATTGAAATTTTACTCATTTATGCTTAAATAAAGGCGCCTCAAACTGTCTTAATTATTGCCATAAATCTCTTCTGTTTAAAATCTTATAAATTCCAAAAACTACGCCAGAAAGGTTTTGTGGCGCTGCTGAATCAAAGTATTATTTTGCCTATACGTAATTAGGGCTGACTGAATAAAAACAGAAGGCAGACCAGATAAGGGTTTCAATCTTTTTGGGCTCGAACAAGTACAAGTTATAAGATAAGCGAGGTTCAAAACCCTTGGACTTTCACAGGGAAGTCTCTGGGTAAATTTGGGAATTAGGCAACGAACCTACTATTTTTCAAGCTGTCTAGTCTCAATACTTCGGACAGTTTTTGAATGAGAGCCTGAAAGTGCCATTCTACCGTTTGTATCCGAGCTTGACGAAAGCCTGAAACCCTCATTATACCGTTAGCGATAGAAAACTGTCCGAAGTGTTGTAGTCTCGTTTATCCACTCTGTACACTTTTTTAGCAAGCCCTAATTATAAGAGTGCTTACCCGTCACGTCAGCGGTGGGCAACTACGGGGTGATTGCCCCTACAAATTTAATACCCAAATTCAGCCACGCCAACCAAAATTTTCCTCCTTGTTGATAGATGGATTAGCCCTCGGGAAATGAGCCGCGTTCGCGGCTAACTCTCAGCCAATTCAAATCCCTTCAAAAATATGGATTTAACTCTCACCTTACAACATTTGTCTGGGATTGCTGTTCCAGAAGCTCAAAAATTAGCAAAACTAGGTCTTCGCACCATTGCAGACCTACTCTACTATTTTCCTAGAGAACATCTCGCCTTCAAACGCACTCGGATTGCTGAGACAAAAACAGGAGATTGCGTAACAATTGCAGGCAAAATTATCAACCACAGTATCTTCGACTGCCGTACTAAACCAGAACTTACATTACAAAAATGGATTGTCTGCGACCAAACCGGCAGAATAGTTTGCACTCAATTTTACAACCACAGCTATTACCAATCGCAACTATGGCGTTCCCACCAAGCCGAACTTTACAAACAAGGTGCTATTGTATTAGTGACAGGAAAAGTCAAACAAGATAGCTATGGTAAAACCATCAGCAACCCAACAGTTAAAGTTGTTAGCTTTGAAGATGCTAAAGCCAGCACGACCTCTATTGTACCAGTTTACCGCTTAACTAAAGGCATAACTAACGAGCTAGTCCGGCATTGTATTCGTACAGCACTTGACTGTGTTGGTTTTATTGAAGACCCGCTGCCACAACGACTTCGCAAACGTTTTGGGTTAATAGCTCTCCAAAAAGCTATCGCACATATTCACTGTCCCCCAGACAGCAATACCCTCGAATCTGCCCGCCACCGCTTAGTGTTCGATGAATTTTTCTACTTGCAATTAAGGCTATTGCAGCACCGATATACCTTGCAACAACAGCCAGGATACTCCCTAAACTCAACAGGAAAACAGCTCAGAAAACTTTACAAGAATTTACCTTTTACCCTAACCAAAGCACAGCAAAGAGTCATTGCCGAAATTCTGTCAGACATGAGCAAACCAACTCCGATGAATCGCTTAGTACAAGGAGATGTCGGTGCCGGCAAAACAGTAGTAGCAGCAGTCGCCATCCTTGCAGCAATTCAATCCGGTTATCAAACAGCACTAATGGCACCGACTGAAGTGTTAGCCTCCCAACACTACCGCAAACTCAGTGAATGGTTTGAGCCGCTGGGATTGTCTGTAACGCTGTTAACAGGCTCCACAACAGCTAAGATTCGTCAAGAAATTGCCAAAGGATTAAACTTGGGGCTTCTTCCCTTGCTAATCGGTACTCACGCACTGATTCAAAATACTGTAAGCTTTAAGAAACTGGGTTTTGTGGCGATCGACGAACAGCATCGATTTGGAGTTCAACAGCGGCTCAAGTTGCAGCAAAAAGGCATTAGCCCTCACATTCTGACAATGACCGCCACACCCATCCCTAGAACTTTAGCCCTGACACTGCACGGCGATTTAGACATCAGCCTGCTGGACGAACTGCCACCGGGGAGAGAGCCAATTCAAACTCAGCTATTTACGAGTAGAACTCGCCACAAAGCTCACGAAATAATTCGACAACAAATCCAACTGGGCTATCAAGCCTACATCATTCTGCCACTTGTCGAAGAATCTGAACGGCTTGACCTCAAAGCCGCCATTGAGGAGCATCGGTACTTGAGGGAAAATATTTTCCGCAATGTCAATATCGGGCTGCTACACGGTCGCATGAATTCCGCCGAGAAAGAAACAGAAATCGCCAACTTTATTGCCCATAAAACTCAAATTCTCGTCTCTACGACGGTTGTTGAAGTCGGAGTTGATGTCCCCAATGCCACAGTCATGTTAATCGAACACGCGGAACGATTTGGCTTGTCACAATTGCACCAACTCAGAGGCAGGGTAGGACGGAGCACGGCACAATCTTACTGCTTGTTGGTAAGCGATTCCAAATCAAATAATTCTAGAGAGCGGCTCAAGATAATGGAAACTTCGCAAGACGGCTTCTTTCTAGCAGAAATGGATTTGAGATTGCGAGGGCCAGGTCAGGTATTAGGAACCCAGCAGGCGGGACTGCCAGAATTTGCCAAGGCTGATTTAATCAACGACCAGGCCATACTAGAGCAAGCTAGGAAAGCAGCACAGTTGGTAGTCGCAAAAGACCCCACTCTGGAAAGGTGGCCCGAACTTTCACAAGAATTGTTCGGGCGACAGCAGGTTAACAAACTCGATGCAGAAGCAGCACTTAACTAATAACCTGTTGTGCATCTAGATTAGACTTGAATTGCCTAAATCTTTGATTAATAGGTTAACCGCAGATTCAAGACAGCTCAACGCAAATAAACGCAGATAATTTCCTGATTGAAGAGCGAATAAATGCAATGCAACTCTATTGTCTATGGTGCAATACGCTTGGGTTAACGCTCTCTAACGAATTCTATCTCTGTTACGATTTTATGGCAATATATGCATCTTTTAAAAGTCAGATTGTTCTTAACCCAAGCATATTGGTCTATGGTGTTCGAGGGAGAGAGGATTTGACAATTTTTGAAGGTCATTGAGCTCTACAATTTAAATGCAGTACAACTTACTAATTGCATAAATAGTTGCAACTGAGTGTTGAGTTTTATGATTCTACTCAACACGCAGTTGCTTGTGCATAAGTTCTGTAGCTACTGCTTTTGCCAGCGAGCATCTACCCCTCGCCCCCGACATTGCAAACGCCCAGCATCTCTCTCCCGGCGCAATAAACGGCGAATTAAATCAATGCCCACTGTCGGACACCTTTCCTGCAACCCTCTAATTGAACTGCGGGTATCCCTTTTTTCCTGGTTTCTTGGCGAAAGCAATTAGCCCAAAAACGTTGGATAGCAAAAATGGCACGTTCGGCAGAAGCCTGACGTGCCATCGAATTAAGCTTACCTGCCCATTCAAACTCTTTTGCCATAATGGCGCATTGTTTGTACAGGTCAACTAACTTAACCCCTTGATTCTCTGTCCAATACCTAAGAGTTTTATTTCGGACAAATTGAGCCGTCCTAATCATCTCGTCAATGACTCGGTATTGCTTCCCTTTGGCTTTCAACTTAAACTCTAATGTTATCATTCAAATATCTTACCGTATTACGAAACACTATGTTTACAAAATGCGTATGTTTAATCATTCTTTACACTTTATAGAAACTAAAGCCGTCCTAGAAGGACGGGGCTTTAAACCCAATTTTTCTGATAAAATAAACCCTGTACTAAAAGGAATGTGGGTATAATTGGTGTGAATTGTAGTTAGCACGTCCCGATAACCCGCAATTTCTTGTTCTGAACTATCGCGCGGCGTTGTTTTTTCAGTTACTAATTTCTTAATCCGTTCTAGCGGCACAGTAATTCCTTCAATGCGGTTAGAAGATTCGGTACTCTGAATAACCGCAGCTTGGCGCAAAGTGCCTAAAACTTGTGGCGCTTGTTGCTTAAATAACTCCTGCTTTCCCTTGTACTCTCCAACTAAGCGAATCGTTTGCAAAAGTCTTTGGTTGAGTTGTTGACTTTCAATGAACCCCTCTTCAAATGACAGCATATCTATTTTATCTCCTTTGTATTAATTATAAACATTTAT
>NZ_JAUBUJ010000164.1:0-10801 GCF_036705405.1 Microcoleus sp. B13-B6 | reverse complement strand
CTTTTCCGTGAGGGTAAGGGGTGTGAAACCCTTAGAGGAGTGGGCTCCTCGGACTAAACGACCAGTTCAGGTCGCGCATACAAAATTTCCTTCGCGGTACTATCATCCATAGTTCCTACTACAGATAGATTCCCGCTACGGCGTTTTATACTGGGGAAAATGTCCAACCCCAGTCTTTTCAAATTAATCGCAGCATTAATATCACGATCAACCATCAAAGAATTTTGCTCATCCCAATAGTCTCGAATACCGCAATCGGTGAAAATAATTTCATTCCGATAGCTGAGAACCATTGAGGTGTAGGCAGGCTTTTGCGGAATGACGACTGCTCCAGCTTTTTCGGCTATGTAGTCCAGCGTCTTAAAAAATTGACCAAACGCAGCGTCTAACCAAGACTTATTTAGTCCTGATTTGGCTGATTGACCGTTTGGAAGGTAAGTTCCATCATCATCTTGCTTGACTTTGTTTCGTTTAGTTAAGCCCTTCAAGTTTAAGTCTTCATGAAAAAAGAATTTAGCTCCCGATCTCACCAAATTTTGAGCAGTCTTATAGTGAAAATCTTGACGAGAACGAGCTATTTTTTGATGTTGTTTTGCTTCTTTTTTAGCTAATTTACGTCGAGACTTAGAACCTCGTTTCCGTTTATTTCGTTTTGTTGAGATACGGTCTAACTTGGCTTGGTTTTTACGAAGCGGTTTTAACGAGGGTAATTTCTCGCCTGACGACGTTGCCAAATAGACATCTTCATTCAGCACTGCATCCAACCCAATTGAATTATCCCAATTTGGGCTAATTTTGTCAGGTGTGAACTCGGGAACAGAAGAGTCTTCGAGCATTAATTGAATAAACCAACCATCAACCTTTCTGGTTACACTAGCTTGCTTGATGGTAAATCCGTCGGGGATTGAACGGTGCATCCGAACTTTTACAACCTTCAACTTCGGTAATCGAATGTAAATCCAATTCTTGCGAACCAACTTAATCCAATCGTTGTTAGCCGTAGAAAAAGTCATCGTCCGGTAATCCGCTTCAGTCTTAAATCGAGGTCTACCCGATTTTCCACCCTTGCTATCACCTACGATAAACCGTTCAAATGCTTTATCTACTCGCTTAGATACATCTTGCAGGATAGTTGAATCTACCTGTTTAAAGTCCAATAGCTCGCCACTATGAAAAACTTTTACCAAGTCTTTCTTAATGACGGGCAATTGTTGTTTTTGCGAGTAGTAGTTGGGCTTTTCCCTGGGTGCAGAGATACTGGCTATCAATGGACAAGCATTCACAGTAGTGCGATTCATCTCCCACCAATCAAAGCGATCACCTAACTGTCTGTTATACCAATAACGGCAAATTCTCAGCCAGTGGTTAAGGGTTAACTTTTGATTAGTGTCGGGATAAAATTGATACTGGTATGTTGTCTTCACTGCGCTACGACTTTTACGCATTTATTTAGCAATAATGTACCAGAAAATGTTATTTTGTGTCAAGTAATTGAAAAATTATGTCGAAAAACAAAATTGGCTCATTAAATAAAGATTTTGTTCGTCTCGTCATCCACCTGTTCAGTGCTCAAGATTATACTTTTGAGGTCGTGAGCAGGTGGAATCCTCGCCTCACAAGCCTTTCATCCCACACTAACCTTCGATCGTCGGTATAGTGTGGGGATTCCCGTCTGGCTAGCTAAAACACTAGCTAAAGCGTGGCTAATACCTGTCAAAAAGCTAGTCGGACACCTGAGCAACTTAATTGAGTGCCAAATTTATGAACTGCAACATACAGGTTCTAAATATGAGTATGCTGTAGCATGTCCCCGACATAAAACATTAAACAAGCGTCTTGAAGCTCTGGAAAAAGTTGTTAAACTTGATTTAGAAAGGATGCCATTTAGGAGATGAGTGGGAAGTAGCGAGCACTCCGTAGGGTGTAAACGGTGCTTTTTTGCTGGGACAAAAAACAGAAAAAATTCCTATTTGTCTTAAAAGTTTTATTAACAAGACTTAGGAATCTTCCTTGCCCGGAATCTAAAAAACCTACTCTTGAAAGACTTCCCCGTCAAGCTAACGCTTAATCAGAGGTTGATAAAATTAGTAATGGACGCTAACTAATGATTCAAACCTTACTCGAACAACCCCAGAAACTTACACAATTTCCCTTCACGCTCAAACCGCAACAGCAGCAAGCCATCGACAAATTAAGAAGCTTTCTAACCACTACCGAGTCATTCTTCTTGCTGTGCGGCTACGCAGGAACTGGAAAATCCACAATCGTCTTTCAAATTATCCAAGAACTCTTGAGTCAAAGCAAGCGCATTGTCCTCACTGCACCTACTAACAAAGCCGTCGGTATTCTCAGAAAAATGGCAGCCTCTCAAGGTATTTTCGGAGTAGACTTTCTGACAATACACCAACTTTTAGGCTTAGGCATAGTTCGCAAAGAACAAGAGAAAGTCTTAGAACAGACAAGCTGTTGTTACCTCCACCTCTACGATATCATTTTTCTTGACGAATGTTCGATGGTTGGAACTCAATTATGGTCTTGGATTGAGCGTAGATTTGAACGTACCCTGTTCAACCACCGCAAATTAATTCTCATGGGCGACCCAGCTCAGCTTAACCCCGTCGGAGAAAAACGCTCGCCTGTCTTCAGCATTACCAATAAAACTATGCTAACCGAAGTTGTCAGGCAAGCTGGAGAAAGTCCCGTCCTCGACTTCATCACCGAATGCCGTTCTTGTGTCAAGAATAAAACCGATATGTTCTTGCCACATTCTACCTACACTCAAGGGAACAAATCTAACGGTGCATTCAAAGTTAAGCCAGAAACACTCCTGCAATACGCCCTCAAAACCATCAAGCGCGAATTCACTTCCAACCCTGACTGCTTTCGGATTCTGTGCTGGACAAACAAGCAAGTCAACTATTACAATCAGGCCCTCCGAGAACAAGTTTACGGTCAAACAGCCCCCAGATTCATACCGGGAGAAAGGCTGATTACTAAGAAACCAATCATGGCCCCTGATGGTAAGACCGTTATTTTGCCCACTTCAACTGAATTTACCATTAAAGAAGTTGAAACGAGCCAACACTACGGCTATCGAGTATGGCTTTTAAAGATTGTGACCGATGACGGTTTATTTCGGCAAATCTTTGTGCTGCATGAATCCGAAAATAAACGCTACCAGGCTGAACTTAAGGAAAAACTCAAGAGTGCCAAGCGCAGCGGATTTTTATGGCGCAAGTATTATTGGTTTAAGGACGACATATTTGCCGAAATTGACAATTGCTTTGCCCTGACTATTCACAATTCTCAAGGCAGCACTTTTGATGAAGTGGGTTTGGACATTAATGACATTTTGACTCGGCTATTGGTGGGAAAAGAAATGAGCAGCAAACAGAAACTTAAAGAATACCACCGCCTCTTGTATGTCGGAACGAGTCGCTGCCGCCAACGGATACTATTTGTTCCTCCAATTTCATCCAGAGTTCAACTTGCATTAGGATACTTAACTAAATCTGGTTCAAGTAACTTTTGATGATAGGCAGTAGAAAGTAGGGAGAAAATAGCAATAAATCGGTTTGTGAAAAAGGCGGCATCTCACTTAGAATAATATATCAGTAGGGCGAAGCATGACCTCCGTAAATATAAGACGTTCACCAATAACTTATATGCCGGAATGCTTCGCTCTCTTTTTTTCGACAAGATGCACTCCCAAAAACTGCTACTTAGATTACGATTTTATTAATCAACAAGCTCAAATTTATCATCCTAAAATAAAGGTTGATTATTACCTTTAATTGTTAAAGAATAATTACAATAATCCACCTGCTCTCAACCATATTGGTTCCACTCTTTCCACACTTCGACTCTCTTTTTTCAGCCACCGCTCGCGAGTGCTGCTACCGCAGCGGCAAATCGAACTTCTGACACACAACTAATTATGGCAAAATCTAGACTTACAGAAACACCCCCTCAGCAAAAAGTAGTACAGAGAGCAACCAAGAAAAAACGCTCTCCTGAAACAGCGACTAATTCCGCTAAGGCTGAAAAATCTGTTACAAAAATCACAAAAGGTTCTTCAACTTCTGAACCGGAAACAGCACTTTCAGAACAAGTAGAACCCTCTGAAAAATCCACAGAATATACACCAGTTTCAGCCACAGATGCTTCTGATTTAGGAGCTAAATCAAACGATGAGACATTGCCGGAGCCTTCTCCTTCCCCTTCCCCTTCAATCGTTGAATTTGCCTGTGATGCCAGAGAATTAAATGATTACATCCAAACTCTCAAAACCAGCATTTATAGCAATAACAACCATGTCATTTTATCCAATATTCTCATAGAAGCAGATGCCGCAACTAGACAATTGCATTTAACTGCTTATAACCTGGAATTTGGGATACAAGCGAGTTTTGAAGCTAATATCAATCAATCTGGAAAGCTCACTCTCCCTGCAACCATACTCGCAGACATTCTCGGAAAATTTCCGAAAAGTCGCGTTACCTTAAAGAGTTCTTGGGAAATTATCAAAGGAAGTGACGTTCCATCAGTCAGTGCCACTCTGACTGCATCAAGGAGCAAGCACGTCATTCGTGGGCTAACTGCGGACGAATTCCCTGCTATCAAGAGCCTTGAACAAAAACTTGTGACCATTCCTGCTAGCGTGTTAATTGCTGTCCTCAAAGCCAGCTTATTTGCTGTAAGTTCTGAAGAAACCAAACGTATCTTAACTGGAGCTAACTTTCAACTAAGCCACGACGCAGAAAGGGGACTTTCTCAATTGAGAGTTTGGACAACAGACGGACATCGGATAGCAATGGTTGTAGGATTCAGTGAAAGCAGTGATTCCGATATTTTGAACACTCGAAACGTGCAATTTACAGTACCCACTAAGGTACTCCGGGTATTAGAGCGGACTTTGAATCCCACTGACAGAGTAGCTATTTACTATGAGACTGAGCCTGACAATAGCAATAACTTTGTTGCTTTTGAGTGGAACAATTGGCGGCTGACAGCGCAGTTATTAGAAGGAAAATACCCGAATTGCGACCAGATTATTGCTCCTTATCGGCATGAACTTAGCCATCAAATTGTGGTAGAGAAGCTCAGCTTTTTAAAAGCCTTAGAGCGGTTAGCTTCTCACAGCGATAAGTCCCATGTTACAGCAATTTTTGAATTCGATTTAGATAGTCAACAAGTGCGAATTTCACTAAATAATACTCTCAGTTCTGGTACTGAGATAGTTGATGCCAAACTATTCGGTTGTGACTTTCGGATCAAGTGCGACATCCGCTATTTAATTGATACAGTTAAAGCTGTTTCTAGTTCGGATTTGCGGATGTTAATGGCAACTCCTACGGCTCCCATACTGATTGCACCGTTTGGAATACCAGCGTCGGGTACAGAGGCTAAGGAGTGCGAATACATTATCGCTCCGCAAGAATAAAAGGTGGGGAGCGGCATCTAAATTTGATGCCCTCTCCTGCCCCAATTCGGAGCCTATTACTGTATAAATTAGGATAATTTAAATTCCTATTTTAACATAAAAATTATCTACAAGTGTGTTCAATACTCTCGCACCAACAACTTATATTAATACTAATTATCAAGACTCATGCAATAGTAGCCGTAGGGTGTGTCGCCATTAAAAATTCCTAATTTAGACAAACAATCTCACAGATCCGCACCTGACAAACAGAGCCCACAAACAAAGCTAACAATTCTGTAGCAAGATTTTTGAGAAATGGCATAACTTCAGGCATGCCTCCCCTATCGGGGAATAGTTACCAGAAGTATTCTAACGACTCAAAATGTACCAACCACTGCACCTCAAATACCGCCCCAAAAACCTCCAAGAATTAGTGGGTCAAGACACCATCAAAACAACCTTGACCAATGCCATCACCTCCGACAAAATTGCTCAAGCTTACCTGTTTACCGGCCCCAGAGGAACAGGCAAAACCTCAACCGCTCGCATCCTTGCTAAATCTCTCAATTGTTTGAATAGCAAAAAGCCAACCGCCACTCCTTGCGGAGAATGTTCAAGCTGCAAAACCATTGACTCCTGTTCAAGCTTAGACGTAACTGAAATCGATGCTGCCTCTCACAATGGCGTGGATGATGCCAGAGAATTAATACAACACAGCAACTTTGCCCCAGCGATGAGCCGTTACCGCATTTGGATTTTAGACGAGTGCCACCAACTCAGTACCAGCGCTCAAAATGCTCTCCTCAAATGCCTTGAAGAACCTCCGGCTCATGTGGTGTTTATTCTCTGTACGACTGAAGCACATAAAGTCCTGCCGACAATTATCTCCCGCTGCCAAACTTTTAACTTCCGAGCCTTGTCAGTTGATGCTATTGTCGGACAATTGCACAAAATTAGCTCTGCTGAATCTATTGCGATCGCAAGTGATGCCATGCGGGCGATCGCTCGCACCTGCGACGGAGGGTTAAGAGATGCCTTGCAATTACTCTCTCAGCTTTCACTGCTAAACTCAGAGATTACCCTAACTCAAGTTGCAGAAGTATCTGGCAGCATCAGCGAGCAAGAGTCGATCGCCCTTCTCAAAGCCATTCATTCTGGCGATACCTTAAGCGTACTGCAATCTTCGAGAACGCTCATTGACAGCGGCAAAACCCCCAAACTGATTCTCAGTAGCTTGCTAGCCTCAATGAGAGATTTGCTCATTGTCAAATCAACGCGCCACTGCCAAAATTTAATTGCAGGGCCAGTAGGCTACTCACAACTGCGATCGCTCGCTCTTCATCTGGATTTTGAAACAATTGATGCGGCTTGTGCACAATTGCAGAAATCAGAATTTCAATTGAGAACTAGCACCAATGCAGCTACGTGGTTAGAAGTTTGCCTGCTGAACTTGATGCTGTCAAGCAAACCTGTAGCCAAGGAAATGCGATTGCCGGCAACTTTCCCATCTAATCAGCCCGACAAATTTGATAAAATCCCTCAAAAAATAGAGGCAGATTCTCCTGACTTTGAGACAACTTGGGCGCAAGTAGTAGCAGCAGCGAAACCAGGCAATCGTAGCCTCTTAAACCGCGCTCAAATTGCCGAACTTTCGGCTGATTCATGTGTGTTAGCAGTAGAAAGAAAATACGCGAACAAGTTTCAGAGTCACCTTGAATCCGTGCAGCGGATCGTTACTAAAGCTTTAGGCCGCTCTCTTACTGTAACTGTCAAACAACAGGAGGAGTTAGCAGCATGATTAGCATCCTAATTGGGAATGATACTTACGCAATTGAACGAGAAGTTGAAAATTTTAAGACTCAAACTCATCCTCTCTGGCGAGATTTCAACATCCACCGCAGAAATGCTTCTTCCCTGGATGCAGCCCTCTCTGCTGCTGCTTCAGTTCCTTTCGGCGGAGGAAACAAACTTATTGTCGTTGAAAATTGCGATTTCAAGCAATTTGGAGAAACTGGGCTAGAATTGCTCCAAATCTTGCCCCAGTTACCTACCACGACGCATTTAGTCTTCACTGCTGGTGCGATCGACAAGCGGCTCAAGGTGGTCAAGCATTTGTTGCAGTTTGGTCAACTTAAGGAATTTACTTTGATTCCCCCTTGGCGTACCGACTTAATTGAAAGTGCGATCGCTACTACTGCTAAACAGATGAATCTCTCAATTGCCAGAGATGCTGTCAGCTATCTAGCGGTAGCCATTGGCAACGATTCTGCTAGAAGAGTCAGTGAACTAGAGAAATTAGCCATTTATACCGACGGCGAGCGTATTACGAAAGAGGCAGCAAAAGCCCTCGTTCCCGCTACCACAGCCAGTAGCTTTCAACTTGCCGAAGCCCTTTTAAAAGGTCAAGCAGTGGCAGCAATTAAGGTGCTTGACGAATTGCTCTCAAGGGCAGAGTTTCCTTTGGCAATTATTGCTACTCTTCAAACCCAGTTTAAAACTTGGCTGTGGGTAAAAGCTACTCTCAATTCCGGCCAACAACGTTCTGATAGCGAAATTGCTAGTATGTGCGGAATTAGTAACCCCAAACGGCTGTATTTCCTTAAGCAGGAGGTTAAGGAAGTATCTGCAAACTGTTTAAGTCGATCGCTTTCCATTTTGTTTGATTTGGAAATTGCCCTCAAAACTGGAGACAAGCCTGACTCGATGTTGCCTGCTTTGCTCAGAATCACTCAACTCAATCACTTTAATTAACAGGAAAGCGCTGCTGAGTTGATTCGGCAGCCTTTCATTAACAGGAGTGTTAAAAAAGCTGTTTGTTTCAACGGTAGGGTTAAAAAAGATAACTGCTCAATAACCCAATACGGTTGACTTAAGAAGAATCGGATTTGGAAAAAATGCCTGTATTGCCTAGAAAATCGTCAGAGGAAATTCCTAAAAAAGCGTTAAGTCAACTGTATTGCTCAATAACCGCTGGTAAAATTAGAGGAGCTGAATGAAATTAAACAATATTACTAGGTTTTAGCCTGACTTTTCCCTGATTTACCAGCGATTATTGTATTTTTTTAGCGGTTATTGAGCAGTTACTAAAAAACCTGTTTGTTTCATTTTTTGTAAAATTCCTTCTTAACATTTATGAATAAAAAACTGTACAATAAGTTCAGACTTGTTACAAATTTTGGCTTGTCTGATTTTGTAGTGATAAGCAAACCGCATATCCTTATGGAGAGGGCATTACAGAATCGCAAAAAGTTGTACCTGATACCGTATTTACCATAAACCCAGGACAACCCAATTTTTCTAAATTATTGCTATAGATTTAGTAAGGTGGTCGCCATGATTAGAAACGAAAAGCAATATGAGTATACCCAAGAATTAGCGCAAAGATGTGAGTCTACGCTAGCCCAGTATGACGCCCAAGATGAAGAGGTAAAAAAGAACGATCCTTGGTGGTTAGTAATGCGTGAATCTATCCAAAGTCATCTGGATACTTTTAGGGCAGAAATAGCTGAGTATGAAAGATTGGTGGGGTACGATCGCACTCAAGACCTCAAAATTGAAGTAGATTCGATTTTAGAGCTGCCAAGAGTCTTAATTAAAGCTCGAATTGCTGCAAAAATGACTCAAAAAGAACTTGCGGATAGACTAGGGCTGGAAGAAAATCGAATTAAGCAATACGAAGACTCAGATTATCAATGTGCGAGTTGGGTGGAAATTATCGATATTACTGAAGCTTTAGCGGTTGAGCTGAAAACAGCTAGTTTTGTGGTGGATTTTCAGGAGATGGAAGGGAGGAAAAGTTCTCTGGCTGAGTTTGTAGAACGACAGCGAAAGCAGTTAGAATTTAAAGCTCAGAGAGTCGAAAAATAGTCATTATTTATTGTCCAATACGGTTCATGTAAGACAGTCCGTTCAGTAAAACGATGTGAAAAACAGACGGGATTGCTTTCCTACCCTTCACCGAACGCCTTCGGCGAACGGATCGCGAAAGCTAACGCGAAGACGCTCGCAATGACAAAAACAGTTAACCCAAGCGTATTGAGTTATTGTCTAGATATCGCAGCAGTTTTTGAGGGTACAATCGCACTCTCATCTCTATTTGTATAAACTTCCGAGCCGCAATAAACTTACCCACTCTCATCATTATTACACTTCCCAGTGAAAATCAGTTAACCGATCTACTCAAAAAACGTTTAAAAGCAGCTCACCTTTCCTGCATCATCCAAACAAGAAAGCCCAAAATTTGCTCAACAGGAGGTAGTGGATAATCTGTAAGATCAATGGACGCGCATTGCTCTTCTAGTTTAAGAAACCGCCAGACAGTACCGCTAGTTACCGTTCCGTAAATCGTCGATATCGGCTGTTGCTTTTGTTGGTTAAAGCGTTGAGCTGCAACCATTTCTGCAAGGCATTGCCCAAGAGCCGGTTTAAGGTCTTCTTTTTTGGCTTCCACCAATATAACCGCAGGGGCTTTGATAAATAGTTGCTCCGGGGAACGACTAAGAAGAAAGTCAACATACCCTGTGAGTTCAGCCTCCGGTTCTACATTGAATTATTCGCCTGAAAAAACGCTAATCTGTCCTTGAAGCTGGCGTTTTACTTCCAGTAATACAGGATTGATGATACCCTCAGAACGAGCTTTTTCGCTACTCACCGCGATCGCCCAGGGAATCGTTTCTTTAAGAGTCTCCTGTAGTAAAAGGCTAGGAGTGACAGGGGAAATTTCTGGTAAGAAACGCGAGCCTTCAATGATTGTGAGATGGAAATCATCGACAGCTTTGCTGAGAGTAAACTTACTGTAAGGCATAGGTTTATTATTCTTAATTGGATACTATAACACTTCTGGGTTAAATGAGGTACATCTGGTAATTGGTAATTGGTAATTGGTAATTGGTAATTGGTAAGCTGTCGCGTCTTTAAATTATATACTTCAATCCTTGTAGAAAAAGCGTAAAAATTTCTCCCTCTCTCCCCTTCTCCTTTTCTCCCCCTCTCCCTCTCTTCTTTGCTACATTCCAACCTTCAACTCCGAACTGCACTCTCTTCCCCTCTCCCTCTCTCCCCCTCATTCCCAATAGACACTTTAAATGCGTAGCAGCTTAATGGGCAGTTGACGCCTCACTTGCTTGAGAACCGCTATATACATAGCAAGTGTACTGTGTTAATGCTAGCGTCTCACGGGGCAGGGTAATCGCGCAGTGAGCCAGAGACCTACCGTTTCCCTAGTTCCTGAACCCAAACCCATAATTGCCACCAAATTCAGTCCGACTCCCAGTTGGTTTTTTTGGAATTTCCTCTCTCCTTCTTTTTCCTACCTATCGGTAGTAAGAGAGAAAAGATTCATTCTTAGAGTGACCAATGCCTCCCAATTATATCAAC
>NZ_JAUBUJ010000163.1:0-10813 GCF_036705405.1 Microcoleus sp. B13-B6 | reverse complement strand
TCAGTTAAAACTTGCATCTTGCACCATTCTCAAAAACGGGCAAGATGCCCGTTCCACAAAGAGTGAATTTTCTTGTGAAACAGGCATCTTGCCTGTTGCTAAACAAGTAATTGAAAATGGTGCAATATCTCAGTTAAAACCGACTGAAATATTGACAGATAGTCCTCTTGAGAGGACTTCAGCTATGAGACAGGGAATTCATTCCCTGTCGGACTATAGGTTTTTGGCTCAATCTGTACCGCCATCTTCGATAATCAAACAAGGCCGCCAAGTGTCCCTAAACGGCCGCATTCTCCCCCTAAGTTGGACTCAGCAGCCGGCAAACAGCACTTCTGGGAATTTCCGAACTTGGATTGCTGACGTTGGATTGATGCAAGGTGCGGGAGTGGATTTGCTTAGCAGCGCCGACAGTATCAAACAACCGGTGCAGTGGTTTTCGGTATCTTTAATCGGCGCTCAAAGCTTAGCAGCGCGGGCAACAGGCTCGTATCGTTACTTAGATGTTACCGATTTTGCTAGACTTGCGGGCTGGGAGATATCTGCTGATGGGAATATTCTAAAAATTACTTCTCAAACTGCAAGTGTTACCGGAATTCGGCAAGCAGAAATAGAATCGGGCGATCGCATTGTAGTAGATATCGATCGACCAACCCCTTGGCAAGTCAACTTTGTCGATAAACCAATCCCGTCGCCGACACCCACACCCAACCCCCCGGACGACCCCACAAAGCCCGCTATCCCAATCCCAAGCCTCCGCACAGCGCCAAACCTCGAAACACCAGACGACCCGACCAAACCCGCTCTCCCGCTGCAAATAACGCCCGCAGCGCCGATCGCCGGTCAAGAATGGTCGATCGCGATCGATGCCAAAGTCGCACCCGCCATAATTCAGCAGACTTTCTCAACCAGCAAACAATTGCTATCACTAAAAGTCGAACCTGACGGCGTTCAAACCAAAGTCAAAGTGACGATTCCTTTGGGTTGGCGGCCGCAAGTTTTCACCCTGGGAAATCCCAATCGATTAGTTATCGACATTCGCCCAGATTCGTTAGTAGAAAAAAACATTGTTTGGGCTCCCGGTGTGCAGTGGCGGCAGCAGTATCAGAATTTAGGAACCGCGCGTTTTCCAGTAGTTTGGTTAGAAGTTAATCCGCGTCAAGCTGGTGTAAAAATTAGACCAATTCTCAGCAATCCGCCTGCCGATCAAGGCACTGCACCTTTATTGCAAACAGCAGAAGTTTCGGGTGCGGCGGCGGCGATTAATGCAGGTTTTTTCAATCGAATTAATCGCTTAGCTTTAGGGGCAATTCGGCGGGAAAATAAATGGCTTTCCGGGCCGATATTGAACCGGGGGGCGATCGCATGGAACGATCGGGGAGAATTTGCGATCGATCGTTTAACTTTGCAAGAAACTGCGATCACTTCGGCAAATCAAATTTTGCCGATTTCTCATCTCAATAGTGCCTACGTACAACCGGGAATCGGTCGCTACAATTCTGATTGGGGAACAACTTATACTCCGTTGTCTGGCAATGAAATAGTTGTGACAGTTGCGGGCGAGCGAGTTGTCAGCCAATCCCCCGGAGGTGCGGCGGGAACAACAACTTTTCCCATTCCAGCTAACGGTTATATTTTGGCTTTGCGTGCCGATTTGTTTCCTGCATCTGAACTCTCCATCGGCACTTTATTGCGTTTAGAAACTAACACTTTTCCTGCTGATTTCAACCGTTTTCCGTACATTCTGGGCGGCGGGCCGGTATTGGTACAAAACAGTCAAGTTGTGCTGGATGCTAAGGCAGAAGGGTTTAGCGATGCCTATGTTAGACAGACAGCAATTAGAAGTGCGATCGGGCGAACTGCTGCGGGGAATTTGCTGATTGTAGCGGTGCACAATCGTGCGGGCGGGGCGGGGCCAAATTTCGCAGAACTGGCGCAGATATTGCAGCAAATGGGTGCTGTGGAGGCTTTAAATTTGGATGGGGGAAGTTCGACGAGTTTGTATTTGGGAGGTAGTTTGCTCGATCGACCTCCGTCTACTGCTGCGAGAGTTCATAATGCGATCGGTATTTTCATTCAACCATAAACCGTCACCTTAAATTGTAGGGTGCGTCAGCGTCCGTTATCTTCTCAAAAATTGAGAATCTCCCCACTGACGCACCTTACAAACTCTTGTTCTCCCGTTATTAAAGGGGCTAGGGCAGGGGGGGAGTAGAAGTTTTTATAATCCAAAATCGCAAATCGAGTGGCTTGTTTGTATGTGATGATAACGGGATATTCCCCGCGCAATTTGCAGGAGCAAGACCTGTTTTTGGCGGTTTTACAAAATGATGCGGTTCCTGTGCGCGATCGCACTTCTGCGATTCCTCAACCGCTAGCTACAGTTATCGATCGCGCTTTAATTGACAATCCTGATATTTATTATCAAAGTGCAGCGGAATTTAAACAAGCCCTATTCAATAGTATATGATAATTGATTTCATATTGACACTGTAACTTTTTTATTGCAAGAGGTAGATTGAGATTTACAGTTGGGTGGGGGCGGGTTTATGAGATTATTGGTCTTAGGCTGAGATTTTGGGTAAAACCCGCCCCTACAGAATGTTGTTATCATTGTGGATTGGACTCTCGCATTCGGATCTAAAAGTCTTGGGTTAGCCTCAAAATCTCTCGCCCGAATGCGAGAACCCCTACAATCTTCACACAACTCAATCTGCCATCACAGACAACACATACTCTCCTTGATTTACTGACTGATTTGTCGAAACATCAAAAATGAAAACATCCGACTCAGCACAAACATCAACCAAACTCGGAAATTCCCCATTCTTATTAAAGCTGAGAATTTGATAAAGCCGATCGCCCTTTTTGACATAACTCCCCAATTGCACTCGATTTTGAATCATCCCGCCCGCCGGCGCGTAGTATTTGAACACTGAATTCTTGGGGGTAAAAATAACGTGATGATTCGCAGTTTTCGGGAGAGGAAATCCATCTATTTTCAATAAACCCTTACTGGCTAAGTAATTTTTGATGCCCCGCAAGCCATTCGCCACAGACTCGGGATTCATTTCCATCCCCGAACCTAATTCTAAAGTCCAAGCTTCCACGTCAAATTGAATCGCACTTCCCAACTCTGCTAAAATCTTCTCCAAAGCCAGCCAAGGCTTGAGAAACGCCTCGTCAAAAGCATCGCCGTCGTACTCGTTCATCAAGATTGCCCGATCGAGCAAAAAAGCTTTCGCACTGTCCTCGCGGGAATTAAAACAGTAAAGGTAATCTAAACTTTGATTCGTAGAACTGTGCAAATCCAGCACGTAGTCAGCATCCAAACACAAAGATTGTAGCTGATATCGGTAAAGTTGGCTGTAGGGGGCGCAACTAGGAGCATTAATTTTTTCCAACTCTTTGGCAAAACTCAAAGCAATCGCTTTTCTGTAATTAACTTTGACAGTATCGGCATCGAGATGGATGTGAGCATTAGCAAAACCCAGAATATCTTCCCCTTGTTTTTCAAAATCCCAGAAAATCCGGTTCCAATTTACCCCATCATAAAGATTGAAGCGACCAGGAGAAAAATGGTGCGATCGCTGACTGACACCTACAGGATTACAAACAGGAACTAGCCAAATTTCCCCGCTTAGCTGACTGCTGTCCAAAGACATTAAAAACTCAATTAATTGGTGAATCACAGCATTACCGCTAATCTCAGCGCCGTGCAGGTTAGATTGGAGATAAGCTTTTTTGCCGGGAATCGCACCTTGGAACTGATAGACTTGCAGTGAAAGCCGATCGCCCGAAGCAAGCTGCACCACAGGAATAGTCGAAATAACTGGAATCATAGAGAAGGAAGTTCGGCAACGGATTATGTAACGGATGTAACGGATGTCAGGAAGAGGGAAGAGGGAAGAGGGAAGAGGGAAGAGGGAAGAGGGAAGAGGGGAGAGGGAAGAAGGCAAAATTTTTTTCTTTCTTCTGCCAACTGCCAACTGCCAACTGCCAACTGCCAACTGCCAACTGCCAACAGACTTATTCCTTCATAGCCGATTTGCGGGCGTTGGTCTAAAATCAATACAGTCCTCTGCTGACTTGCTTTCAGCAAGATTTAAGCATACTTACCCTGCAACCTTATAATAATCCTTGTGCCAGACACTGCCCAGAACCGCCCAGAGCTGGATCTGAAGACCATATTTCCCTTCGAGCTAGATAACTTTCAGAGAGAGGCGATCGCCGCCCTCGATGCAGGTAAATCCGTTGTCGTGTGCGCTCCCACAGGCTCTGGGAAAACGTTAATCGGGGAATACGCCATCCATCAAGCACTCTCCAGAGGGCGGCGCGTCTTCTACACCACTCCCCTCAAAGCACTCTCTAACCAAAAGCTGCGCGACTTCCGCAGTCAATTTGGAGACGACAACGTAGGTTTGCTGACGGGCGACATCTCCGTCAATCGAGATGCGCCGATTTTGGTGATGACTACCGAAATATTTCGGAATATGCTCTACGGTACGCCGATCGGAGAAGTCGGTACTTCCCTCACCGGAGTCGAAACCGTGGTGCTCGACGAGTGTCACTACATGAACGATCGCCAGCGTGGTACCGTCTGGGAAGAATCCATCATCTACTGTTCGAGCGAAATTCAACTGCTCGCCCTCTCAGCAACCGTTGCCAATAGCGACCAACTCACAGACTGGATTAACAAAGTCCACGGGCCCACAGAGCTCGTCTACTCAGACTTTCGGCCAGTACCGCTGCAATTCCACTTCGCCAACCAAAAAGGGATATTTCCCCTGCTAGACGACACCGGCAAAAGAGCCAATGTCCGATTAGTCCCCAAAAAGAAGCAGCAAAAAGTAGAAAGAGGCAGCATCCCCACTCCGAGTTTGACCGATGTTTTGGCTCGGTTGGACGATCGAGATATGCTACCAGCAATTTACTTCATCTTCAGCCGTCGCGGGTGCGACCAAGCAGTCGCAGAAGTCGGCAATTTCTCCCTAGTTAACGAAGCCGAAACAGCCGAACTCAAACGCATCATTGACGATTTTTTACAGCGAAACCCAGAAGCAGAACGCTTCGGTCAAAAAGAAGCACTTTTAAAAGGCATCGCCGCCCACCACGCAGGCATTTTGCCCGCTTGGAAAGGTTTAGTAGAAGAACTTTTTGGCAGAGGTTTGATAAAAGTCGTATTTGCCACCGAAACCCTAGCAGCCGGGATTAATATGCCCGCCCGCACCACAGTCATTTCCACCCTGTCCAAGCGCACCGACAAGGGACACCGACTGCTAAACGCTTCAGAATTCCTGCAAATGGCCGGTCGGGCGGGTCGGCGGGGCATGGACAAGCTGGGGCACGTGGTCGCAGTTCAGACGCGCTTTGAAGGCGCAAAAGAAGCCTCGTATTTGGCAACAGCCAAAGCCGACCCCCTCGCCAGTCAGTTTACTCCCAGCTACGGCATGGTGCTGAATTTGCTGCAAACTCACACTCTCGACGAAGCTCAAGAGTTGGTAGAGCGGAGTTTTGGTCAATACCTGTCTACCTTGTACTTGCAGCCGCAGCAAGAAGAATTAGACCGATTGCAAACAGAATTGGCGGTGCTTGAACAGTCCCTGGCGGCCGGAGGAAATGTCTCCACCCTGGAAAAAGAGCTCGCTCATTACGAAAAATTGCAGGGAAGACTCAAAGAAGACAAACGTTTGCTGAAAACTCTATTGCAGCAAGCTGAAGAAGCCAGATTTAAGGAGATGTCCGTAGCTGTGGCTTTTGCAGTGCTCGGCACGGTTCTGAGTCTCAAAGGCAAGCACGTTCCGACAGCTAAACGATCGCACACAAATCCTGTACCCGCCGTATTGGTTGCCAAAATCCCAGGTTCCGGCCAAGCACCAAATTTGGTGTGCTTGGGCAAAGATAACCGCTGGTATGTCGTCGCCATTAGCGATGTCGCGAGTCTGCACGCCGAATTACCCCGCTTGACCGTTGCAGATACCTTGAACCCGCCGTCGGAAATGCTCCTGAGACTCGGCCAATGCCGCTTGGCAAATGAAGAAACTGCTTCAATTGCTGCATCGATCCCAGAATTGCCCGCACCAGAACCGAGCCCAGAGGCGATCGAGCAACAGCGGAAAATCGCAGCCGTAGAAGCTAAGCTAGAAATTCACCCGGTTCTAGAATGGGGCAATCCCGGTACTTTGCTCAAACGCCAGCGCCGCCGGGAAGAATTGAAAAAAGAAATCCGCAAAAGCGAACAAGAGTTAGAAAAGCAACGAGCTCGCTACTGGGAGCAATTTCTCAACTTAATCGACATCTTGCTGAATTTTGGCTGCTTGGAAAGAGTAGTTTCGGCAACTGGAAACCGAGATGACTCCTCCGACAGGTTGGTACCCACAATCTTGGGCCAAGCTTGCGCCGCCATTCGTGGCGATAACGAACTGTGGCTGGGTTTGTCCCTGATGTCTGCAGAGTTTGACGAACTCGACCCCCACCACCTCGCTGCTGCTTGCGCGGCCTTAGTTACAGAAGTTTCCAGGCCCGACAGTTGGACTCACTACTCGCTGTCGCCGGAAGTTTTGGCACCTTTGGACAATCTACAAAAAGGCCTGCGCCGCCGATTGTTTCAAGTGCAGTACCGCCACGAAGCTGCAATCCCGATTTGGCTGGAACGGGATTTAGTGACTTTGGTTGAGCAGTGGGCTCTGGGTGTTGAATGGCTGGAACTGATTAGCCATACGAGTTTGGATGAAGGGGATGTGGTGCGGATTTTGCGCCGGACTTTGGATTTCTTGTCTCAGATTCCTCATGTTCCTCATGTTTCGGATGCTTTGCGGAGGAATGCTTGTCGGGCGATGCAGTTAATCGATAGATTTCCGGTGAATGAAGCTGCAACTTAGAAAATTGTTGACAGTTGACAGTTGACTGTTGGCTGTTGACTGTAAGCATTAGTGTCAAGTTAAGCCTGAAACCATGTCTAAATCAGGGTTGTAGCCGAGTCTAGATCCCCCTAAATCCCCATTAAGAAGGGGAGTAGGAGTTGACTTTGAGCAGACTCCTGTCCCCTTGCACCGCATTTGTCCGGTCTCTGTTTTTCCCCCCTTAATAAGGGGAGTAGGGGTTGACTTTGAGCAGACTCCTGTCCCACCCCCTACTCCCCTTATTAAGGGGGGTTAGGGGGGATCTAGACTTCGCTACAAACAAGAGAGACGGTCGGTTTAACGTGTTTGTTGACACCAACGGGCTGTCAACTGTCCCGCATCTAAATTGTATTTTTGGTTTTTCAAGCAAATGCACCCACATTTTAATCGAGAATCTAAAATCCAAAATCTAAAATCGATCGATCGCACTTTTTCCTGATTCAGGTTGCAGGGCAGGATAGACAATTGTATGGTGCGGATCGATCGCTCTTAATTGTTATTGAAATTTTCTTTAGCGGTGTGGTGAGTAATTCTCATATTTATGATGCAACAAATCAAAAATCCCGATCAAATGCCTGATGCCTGCTCCCAGGCTAAAAAAAATCGCTTTTTCACTTTCTTGCAAAGAGTCTTAATTGGAACTCTAGCGAGTACATTACTCAATCTCTTCATCCTATTTCCCTCTCCGAGTTTCGCAGAAGTAGTTCTGGGCGTTGTTCGCAGTTCCGAGAATTCTCCCGACTGGGTAAAGATTACCACGCGCCTCTGGGAAAGCGGCATTGCTTACAAACCAATCAATCTCGAAGAAATCAAAAATTTGGCGGATTTAACAGGCGTTAACGTGCTGTTTTTACCCAACATTGAAACTTTGAGTCCGACGCAAATTAAAGTTTTAGAAGCTTGGGTCTCCCAAGGCGGCCGCTTGATTGCTTCGGGCCCAGTCGGCCGCAGTTCCCCGGCCTTGGTGCGCCAATCTTTGCGATCGCTCCTTGGGGCCTATTGGGCTTTTCCGTTAACCCAACCGGCGACTCCGCAACCGCGCAGCCGCTGTCGGGATCTCGCTTGCAAAACTTCTAGCAGTTGGATGCCCCCAGAACAAAAAAATGCCTCAGTCCAAGGCGGTGTCTTGATTCCGGCTGATGCAAACAGTCAAACTATTGCTACTTGGAAAGATAGTTCCGGTTCCTCCGCAGCCATCGCCACGGATCGCGCTACATATCTCGGCTGGCGCTGGGGTAGCGAGGGTTCGGCAAATGTAGATAAGGCTTGGCTGCAAGCCTCGATCGCCCGCTGGGGAGGCACAATCGCTTCGCAGCCTGTAGCGCCGCCCACTGCTGCCGGAACCCCACTGCCAACTCCCCCCTCCAGAGTCAGTAGAAACAGCCCTAGTTTGCCGCGTACTACCCCGCTGAGCCGACTTTCTCCCTCTGGCTCGGTTCCCGATCCAGTACCTGCAACTTTTACAGACCCTTCGGATCAGGCGGCGCCGGCGGGTTTGGACGTGCAGCCCAATTCCAATAAGCCGATCGTCAGCATTGAAGCGTACTTGATGCGCCAAGAACTCACTAACCTCCTCGGCCGGTTTGAAAGCGCCTTGACAGCATCTAATTCAGCCAATACCGCCATCAATCTTAATGCTGCTACCTCCCCTCAACTGCTGGCTGCAGAACAGGGCGGTGGCGGCCCGGCAGCCAGCCGCACCCCTGTTCTGCAAGCGATCAGGGGACGGGCGATCGCCCAAGCGCGGCAGGTTCTGCAAACTTTCGACCAACTCCTGCAAGAGCAAAACTACGCGGAGGCGAGATCGCAGTGGGTGGAAGCGCGGCAGTTGCTGTGGGAAAATTACCCGAAGGAAGGGCAGCGCGTTGGGGCGGAAATTCGCGCGGTTTGGCTCGATCGCGGGACGATCGTCGCAGCGCGATCTGAACAGGGTTTGGCGGCAGTGTTCGATCGACTCGCCGCCGCCGGTATCAATACTGTTTTCTTTGAAACTTTGAATGCCGGATATCCCATTTATCCCAGTCAAGTTGCACCGCAACAAAATCCCCTGACTGTTGGCTGGGACCCGCTAGCATCTGCGGTTAAATTAGCCCACGAGCGAGGCATGGAACTGCACGCTTGGGTTTGGGTTTTTGCCACAGGAAATAAGCGCCACAATACTTTAATTGGCCAGCCTAGTTCTTATCCTGGGCCGGTGCTTTCCGCTTATCCAGATTGGGCAAATATTGACAATAAAGGACGCAGGCAAAATCCTAACGATGGTAAATTTTATCTCGATCCGGCGAATCCGGAAGCACGTAATTATTTGCTGCAAATTGTCAGCGAAATTGCCAACAACTACAAAGTAGATGGGGTGCAATTAGACTATATTCGCTATCCTTTTCAAGATGACAATGCGAATTTTACTTACGGTTACGGTATTGCGGGGAGGCAGCAATTTAAGCAGTTGACTGGTGTAGATCCGGTGAATATTTCGCCGAGTTCCGGCAGTTTATGGCGGCAGTGGGTTGAGTTTAAAACTAATCAAATTAATAGTTTTGTAGCTGAAGTTTCTCAGCTTTTGCGGCAGAATTATCCGCGCACTATTCTGTCGGTGGCGGTGTTTCCTCACCCGGAAAGTCAGCGGATTTACAAAATTCAGCAAAATTGGGAAGTTTGGGCTCGTCAAGGTATTGTAGATTTGATTGTGCCGATGACTTATGCTTTGGATACGAACCGACTTCAGCGCATTACGGAACCGCTGGTAAAGGAACAAATGCTCGGTTCGGCTTTGATTTCTCCGTCGGTTAAGTTGTTGACTCTCCCGGAAGTTGTGGCGATCGACCAAATTCAAGCTTTGCGCGATTTGCCGACAGGGGGCTATGCTATTTTTGCGGTGGAAAGTATCAGCAGCGGGATGCAGGGCTTTTTTAACCGCACTCAAGGCCCGCCAGTGCGTTCCACTTCTGCTGCAGAGCCGATTCCTTACCGACAGCCGTTTGCGGCGGCGGCTTCGCGGTATACTGCTCTCAAGCAGGAATGGAGTTTTTTGTTGGCTAACAATCAGTTGCGGGTGTCGGAATCTGAACTAAAAGTTTTGCAAAGTCGAGCCGATGAATTGGCGCAAGCTTTGAGCAAGTTGGCGGCAAATCCTTCGAGAGAAAGTTTAGCAACTGCTAAAAGATTGTTGGGGAGTTTTCAATCTCAATTTCAATCTTCGATGCGCTTGCATTCTGCAGAAAATAGCTATCAGGTGCAAACTTGGCAAAATCGTTTGGAGAGTTTGAATATGCTTTTACGTTACGGCGAAAGGATGGAGTTGAATCGCAGGTAAATATAGATTTTTCGGGTGTGTGCTGCTGTGGATAGTGCGATCGTGCTAACATTTGGGCGATCGTAATCTAATTAAGTTAGTTCACGATCCACAGGTAATCCTCACCTTGGTTTTTTCACAGCAATACTTGGTTCGAGCTCGCAGATTCAGTAAAAAACCCGGTGGTTGAGCGAACCCGAAACCCCCTGTCTTGAGTCGAAGTGCGATCGCGAACTTTAAGTTTGTAAGTAGGTCATCGCCAAATAACCATAGTATCTTATCAGGGAGGGTTGAGTTAAGATCCACGATCGAAGCGAGTAGATGAGTCCTCTCACCCGCCCGAACCATGTAATGTTTATTTGCACCTACTTACTTAGTGAGGACGGAAGTCCTCAAAACTCTTAAACGTCGAACTCAAACAATTTGATAATGAGTGATATCGTTTCCCGTTGCATCGGATAAGAGTCAACCATTGAGTTTTCCGACACCGAGTCAACAGTCAACAGTCAACAGTCAACAGTCAACCATTGAGTTTTTCGACACCAAGTCAACAGTCAACAGTCAACAGTCAACAGTCAACAGTCAACAGTCAACAGTCAACAGTCAACAGTCAACAGTCAAC
>NZ_JAUBUJ010000162.1:2509-10829 GCF_036705405.1 Microcoleus sp. B13-B6 | reverse complement strand
ACTCCAACCATCACACCTAACTGCTCCCCTGTCAAGAGATTCTTGATGAGAGTTCCCTGAGTATTTTGAGTTATTTCTAACTGACCAAAACTCAAGCCACCGCTCAATCCAATCAAATCTTGACCCAGAGTAAAATCAGCGATAATATCAAATCCTTGACCTGCTTTTAAGGCAAAGATATCGTTGCCGCTACCGCCAATCAAACTATCATTGCCCATGCCTCCGTCAAGGAGATCGTTGCCTTTGCCACCAGTGAGAGTATCGTTATCGGCGCCTCCGAACAGAGTATCATTTCCTGCACACCCTCCCAGGATATCTGCTCCTTCATCACCGTTGATTAAGTCATTACCTTCACCGCCGCAGATGGTATCCGAACCCTGTTGTCCAAACAGATTGTCATCACCTTGACTGCCAAGCAGGATGTCGTTACCTTTGCCTCCATATAAGATGTCATTATCCTTACCACCATCAATGAAGTCATCATCTTTGTTGCCATAAATGATGTCAATACCTTCGCGGCCATGTAAGAAGTCATTGCCTTTGCCTCCGAAGATTAAATCGTTACCCGATTCGCCAAGGATGATGTCGCTTCCTTCATCTCCGTAGAGAGTATCTTCATCTTTGCCTCCGGCGATGAAGTCGTTGCCTTGGTTGCCATTAATAATGTCATTATCGGCACCACCGTATAAGTTGTCATCTCCTGATTTGCCCTCGAATATGTTGGCAGCATCGCTACCTAGTAATTCATCGTTTTGGGCAGTGCCTATTTGAAGGCCAGATGCGCCGAGTATGGTGTTTTCAACAGAGTTGGGTCGGTTTAAGTTGGGATAGGTAATTTGGTCGCAGATGCAGTCATCGTCTGAGAGGTTATTAGTTATTGGCGTGGGGGTTGGTGTTTCCGATGGTGTCGGTGTTTCTGAGGCTGTTAGTGATGGGGTTGGTGTTTCCGAGGCTGTTAATGATGGGGTCGGAGCGATCGGTGGGGTGGGAGCGATCGGTGTTGGGGTGTCAGTGCCGGTTTCGGTGTCGGTTTCGGTGTCGATTTCGCCAGAGGTAGGTTCCTCTGGAACGATCGGGCTATTACCATCGATCGTCTCGACAACAGGGCGAACAGTGGGGTCATTAACCTTCACCTTCTCCATCCGAGCCAGAATCGCCTCTTTGGTGTTGTTAGCGAGGAACTGTTCAACTGTCACAGTGCCCGCAGCCAGTTCCGGCAGTCCCACCGCAATTTGACCTACAGACACCGCCTGCAATTTGGTGATGTCAAGAGCGATATCTTTGATGGGGCGACCGCTAGCGACGAGCTCCTTGACCATTTGATTGCCCAGAGCCATGATTTGAGCAGCGGCTTTAGCGGCATTCTCTAGCTGGGTTGGATTGATTTTTGGATCGGACTTTGCTGCTAGAGTAATGGCTCCTTGAACCATCGCTAAGATTGTTTCTGCTTTACCCAAATCTAAAGGAGTGCCGCCCTTAGCTTGATTGGCGATCGCGCCAATTGCCGCCCCCGCAAGTTGAGTCAGCGATAGATTACTTGCTCCATCAATAAACTTAGCTGTTTGGACAATAGTGTTTTGAACCTGAACGTCCAAGGCATAGACAGCTAAACCACTAGGTTCTTCATTAGCCATCGCTTCCTGAGAGTCATATAGACTCAACTTAACACCAGAGGGAATACCCAAAGCTGCTTTTACTTGAGTTTCTGCTTCTTCTAAAGAAATATCAGTTAATGCCAACTCCGCCACAAGCGTTGTTAAAGGAGTCACCATCATCGTGTTGGCTGTGGAAAACAAGGGCGTATCCAGGGGCAAATTCGTGGCTGTATCAGTACCGCCAATCGCTACTAGCTTCCCTTCACTGGGATCAAGGGAGTTATTTTTGTTAGTATCAAAGGTTTCAAGGGGAATCTCTATCTCATAGCTGCCATCTGCTTTGGTTTGAGTGAATGGCTCACTAGCATCTTGCACACCATTCAAGTTGGCATCAAAGAACAGAGTAGCGGTGCTAATGTAGCTGGCCTGTACTGTTCCCTGTTTTGCTCCAAACTCAAACTTGAACAGATTCTCTTTAGCTAAGTCGAACTCTTTTGTGATACCTAATGCACCAAATTCAGCCTTAGCCCGGGCATCTATCGAGCCTTTAAAGTTGAAAGATGCACCGGGATTATACAATATATCGCTCAGTTCATAACCGCGCAGTTTTCCATCTGGTGGAGTGCTACGATCCACCAGATCCATATCGATTGTGCCTTCGATTCCCCCTGTTACCTTAGCCGTAAGTACAGGGCTATTTAAACCAGCATACAGTTGCAAAAATGCTTTGAGCGTAGCTTCTGGTACATCGTCGCCGGTGCCGTCAGCGTTTTCTGTATCGCTGACATAAAACCCCTGCCAAAGATCCGCCAGATACCAATAACCATTGTTGGCTTCAAGGCTTTGAACTATCTTTTTAATACCGTTGGTGTCATAACCAATATCGATGGGACGAACTTTTAAATCTATACCACCCTCAATTCCCAATAACCCTGGAACGAGATCGTATCTCAACCCAGCTAGAGATAAATCTAATTCGGGCAGTTTGTACGTCATGATGGGAATGTCATTTCCAGCCAAGAGCTTTCCAGTGGATTCAGGATCGCTAAAGAGTGGAAAGCTAAGATTCTCGATTACCCCTGACAGTTTGTCCGCAACTTTACTCTTTTTATTTTGATCTTTTGTCCCGCTAACTTGGTTTTTTACCCCTGATGTTTTTTTCTGTTGCGTGAGACTGTTGCTTAATGCAGTCTTACGGTTTGTTTCCTTCTCCTCAAGCTCTTTGTACTTGTCTGCATATTCTTGAGCGTTGCTACTTAGTTTCTTAATTAAGTCATAACCTTGTGCTTCTTCAGTACCTGATTTGCTCCAGGTATAAGGTTGAAAACTCAGTGCAAAGTTATTACCATCTTTAGTAGATTCTTCAACTAATCTGCTAAACTCATCTACTTGAACAACAGCATTGACGTACAAAGAAGCAGCTTTTGCTTTAGGATCTCCTGACAATTCTGCCAGTTTGGTTGCGAGTTCCAAAATAGTGACTTTCCGATCAGAGTCACTATCAAAGAAAGAAGTCGTTCTGCCATCAAAATCTACACTTTTTAAGGCATTGTCAATTCCCGTAAAAATTTTAGTATCGCTTTTGAGGAAATCAATAATTGGTCGAATGGGTTTAAGGATACTCGAAACAAAACCATCATTGCCAAAAATTGGGTTGACAATATCTGTTATCGTTTTCCCTAAATCTAATTTGATGTTATGAAGCTTGAAAGAATTTGGATTTTCTTGTTTAATTTCTTTGCCGTTGCTGTAGGTTACTAGAGGCAAGTCAGTAGATAGGTCGAACTGGAAAGGTGGCGCGAACCAATACTTGTCTGTCACCTGACCGGCAAGATTGAGCGTCCCACCTGCTTTCAATTCAGACTCATATACCTGTTGAGTTTTAGCTGAAGAATAATTCTGTGCTATTTCTGTTGCAGTTAGTCCATAGCCATCAGAGTCATTTCCTGATCCATCAATATCGCGCAAATTTAATTGATAGTTTGCCAGAGATTGACTTAAACCTGTATCATCCGACTTGCCAGTAAATTCCACAGGCAAAAATCCCATGATACTGTTAGACAACTTATAACCGGCTTTGATTTGTTCTTCAGTTAGACTGGTGAGCTCTGTATATCCGGTGTCGATATACCATCCGAGTTCTGGTTTATATTCTAAGCGCACGTCCAGATCGTAATTCAATGTTGTAGAACTGCCACCTGCGCCATTGTCTTTAAATTTGATGCGGTCAAAGAGATTAAATCCCTTACTCCCCAGAGAAGTTTCTTCAAACTTTTCCTCTGCCTTGATCCGAAATTGTAACTTATCATTTGTTACTTCAAATTGAGAAATATCTAAAGAAAATCCCTGCGGTAAGACTGCTGTTAGCTTTTCTTTTAGCTCTTTGCCAGTCAGTTGAGGGTTCTCAACCAGTACATTCGCAAAGCTTTGACCCACCTTAGACAAACTATTCTGAAGTAAATCACTTGGAAATTTCCCAAAGAACGGTAGAGCGACATTTTTATTATCCTGGGCAGCCGAAGCTCCCAGTAAATCAAAAGCGAGTTGAGCCATACTCGCTCTTGACGGCTTACCGTTACTACTCTCAAAGATAATCCCCTGTGCAACACTATTGTCTAAGGTGACATTGCTTGGACCGCTTAAGATCAGTTTGAAGCGCTCGTTAAATTCAGCTTTGGAGTCGCCATTGATGTTAACGCGAATCGTTTTTTCAGTTTCTCCTGGTGCAAACGTTAAAGTTGGCTGTGGGTCGATCACCTGGTAATCTTTATCTAAAACTGTAGCAGTGCCATCCTGCGTGCGATAGCGAAGGCTAACTGGAGCTTGGGTTGTGCCGGGGCGATCGAGCTTGAGGTTAAAGATGGCTGAGGTAGTAGTCCCCTCTGCTCCTTCGGGGATTAGGACAACAGGGTCGATCGAAATGTTGGGTCTAGCACCGTCAGGATAGAAGGATTGTGAGTCATTAAAATCATCAATGACAACTGTCCCCTCCCCTACAGCCTTGACAAAACTATTACCCTTTAAAACAAGGCTAAACGTTTCATCACCTTCTGCTTTGGTATCAGGTTTAACGTAAACAAAGTCAGCCTCAAGCCCACGGAGTCTGTTTTTTTGGTCATCCGTTAACGACTTGGTGGTAACGGTGATAGTTTTGCTGGTTTGTCCCGGCTCGAAATCAAGAGCATTATATGGGTCGAGTGCGGTGTAATCATTGTCAGAATTATTACTATATATGTCAGAACCCTTGGCTGTACCATCTTTAGTTGTAAATCCAAGCAGTGCATTTGGTGGCAAGGGTTTAGAAAGAGTGACGGTAAATGTAGCGGTTCCCTTGTCCTCATCAATAATGGCAGTATCGCTAATCGTAGCTACTGGTTTGTCATCATCAACAATTGTTACTGTACCTGTATTTTTTGTCAGGGCGACATTAGTGGCATTGCTGAGAACAAGATTAAACGTTTCGTCAGGTTCAATCTCGGTGTCACCATTCACCAGCACTTTAATAGTTTTCTTTGTTTCTCCGGGGGCAAACTCAAGCTTGCCCTGAAGGTGCGTATAATCGATACCATTGTTTGCACCTGTTGTTCTGTAGTCAACCGTTACTGGAACGTTGAGCGCTTTTGCAAGATTGACCGTAAAAGTCGCTTCTTTTTTACCAGTGTCGCCCTCAGTCATGCTTACGGGCGCCTCATCAATCCAAAGGTCGATTCTGTCGTTAATCGTAATGGTTCCAGTATCTTTGGCAAGCGGGGCATTGACGGGATTGCTGAGAATGACAGAAAAAGTCTCGTCCGGTTCTTGCTTGCCATCGTTAATGATCGGAACCGATATGGATTTAGTGGTTTCGCCTGACGCGAATGAGACTGTACCAGCGGCGACTGGCTTATAGTCTTGATTCGCGATTGCCGTACCATCTTTGAATGCGTAGTTAACCGATACGTACTCTGTGCTGGGACTAGACAGCTTAATCTCAACATTAGCGACTCCATCTCCACTGCTGGAACCAACTATTTCCGCAACATTGATATCGGGAACAGAAATTGTCGGTTTGGAATCGTCATCGAGTACCGTTGCGATCGCATTGCCTTTATCTTGAGCGATGCTCCCATTAGTGCCATAGGTGTCAAGAATCAGCTTAAACTTTAAAGTGCTGTTTTCTTCAAATGCCGTGTCACCTCTTACTGGAATTCTAATCGTCTTACTGGTTTCACCTGGGGCAAATGTTGCGAGAGTCCGTTGAACCGGCTGATAGGCAGCCCCGATCTGACCATAAGAACTTACATTTTCAGTCCGATAATAGAAACTAATCGGTTGACTAGATGGCTTAGAGAGAGTAGCTGTAAAATTGGCTTGGGTAGAAAAGGTATTGTTATTCCCGTCAGCATTTCCCTCGTTCAGAGTAATATTTTCTACAGAAATTTCTGGCGGAGCATCATCGTTTTCTATGTATATACCCCGATCATTCCTATATAATGTAGACAATAAAGCATTCTCAGGATCACTGATGCGAACACCAAGAAACTCATCTTTTTCGTCAATGAGATCGCCTTTGATAGCTATATCGATCTTTTTCTTGGTTTCTCCGGGATTGAAGGTTATAGTTTGGAGTGGAATGGGGGTATAGTCCTCATTTGGCGTTGCTAAGTCGTTCACCCAATTTGGCCCATAATAAGTTTCAAACTTAACTTTGACCGGAACACTGCTCGGTTTGTCAAGGGAAATAGGAACGTAAGTATTAGAAATACCACTGTTTCCTTCTTGAACAGAGATCGGGGTGTCCAGGCGAGTTTCTAGGCTAAGTACAGGCTTATTGCTATCTTTGATTTTAGCTACCCCAGTCACTTTATTACTCAACGCAGCATTTTGAGCGTTGCTCAAAACAACTTTAAATGTTTCATCAGGATCCCATATATTATTATCTTCCAAGATTGGGACGGTTATAGTTTTTGTTTGTTCACCTGATGCAAATTTAATCGGAGTTTTGGCGATCGCTGTATAGTCTTTATCGGCTGCTTTTGCCGTGTCGTCAACGGTTACATAGTCAACCGTTACTGGTGTAGTGCTTGCTGTTGAAAGCGCAATGGTAAAGATAGCATTCGATCCCGTTTCATCAACTTCAATATCATTAATAGAAATTGTGGGAAGAACATTAACAGCATTTGTTGTCCAGTCCCAAGCACTATTTCCGCTTATCCCCGCATAATTATTTACTCCTAAATCTTTAATTGTACCGTTAGTAATCTCGACGTAGTATTGTGTGTTTAGCTCCAAGTTAGCAGTTGGGTTAATGGTGAGTTGGCTGCCACTAATCGTGACATTATTTGCTCCGACAGAAATGGTTTCAAAAACGGAATTATTAGACTTTCGCTTGATGACAATATTGCCCGTGCCTTTTTGAATGGGTTCGCTGAAATTGACAACTAAATTACTGGCAACTGCAACAGCCGTAGCATTATGAGTGGGAGTGAAACTTGTTGCTGTGGGTGCAATTTTATCGGCAATAAAGTTCCAAGCATCATTGTCGTAAATTTCTGCAAAATTATTCCCCGTTAAGTCTTTAATTGCTCCCCCGGCAATTCTAACGAAATAGTCCGTATTTGGGGCTAAATCTGCCGTTGGATTAATCGTGAGTTGGTTTCCACTAACGGTAATTTTATTGTCCGTAACTGGAATGCGTTCAACAAGGGAATTATCAGATAGTTTCCTGATACTAATATCGCCCGAGCCTTTCTGAATAGGTTCGCTGAAGTTCACTACTAAATTCGCAGAAACGTTGAGATTACGAGCATTATCGGCAGGGGTAAAACTTATGGCTGTGGGAGCAATTGAGTCAATTGTTTGAAATTTCCAGTTGCCGTTACCACTAATTCCAGCAGAAGAATTTCCAGCTAAGTCTTGAATAGTACCACCCGAAATTTCTACATAGTAATCGGTCTTTTCAGCTAAACTAACTGTTGGTTTAATTTTTAACTGACTGCCACTAATAGTGGCATTGTTACCCGTAACCGGGATAGTTTCCACAATGGAATTATCCCCCATTTTTTTGATAACAATATTTCCTGTTCCTTTGGCAATTGATTCACTGAAAGTGACTACTAATTCTCCATCAGTAGCAACACTATTAGCATTATTAATCGGTGTTAAACTGTTAATTCTTGGTACGGTTATATCTGGATAAACACTGTTATTTTTGTACACTTTGGTTATCGACGAACCCATCAACACAAAGTCTTGTTTTCCGTCTCCGTTATAGTCGGCCCAAGCTACAGAACTACCACCAACACCGGGCAAAGAAATACTGGTGTCTTCTGTAAAACCACTCCCTGTATTTTTGTACAATTTGGAGGTTCTAACAAAATTTGCTCCATAACCTGTCAACAGGAAGTCCTGTTTTCCGTCTCCGTTGTAGTCGGCCCAAGCTACAGAACCCTCCTGAACACCAGGCAAGGAAATAGTGGTGTCTACTACAAAACCACTCCCTGTATTTTTGTACAGTTTGGATATTTCACCTGAAGCTGAATTACCTGTTAATAGAAAGTCCTGTTTTCCGTCTCCGTTATAGTCTGCCCAAGCTACGGAACTTCTGTAAACACCAGGTAGGGAAACAGTGGTGTCTTCTACAAAACCACTCCCTGTATTTTTGTATAATTTGGATATTTCACCTGAAGCTGAATTACCTGTTAATAGAAAGTCCTGTTTTCCGTCTCCGTTATAGTCTGCCCAAG
>NZ_JAUBUJ010000162.1:0-2409 GCF_036705405.1 Microcoleus sp. B13-B6 | reverse complement strand
CTACGGAACTGGTGGAAACACCAGGTAGGGAAATACTGGTGTCTTCTGTAAAACCAGTGCCGGTATTTTTGTACAGTTTAGAAACAATGCCTAAGGTAAAAGGTGCATAGCCAGTCAACAGGAAGTCTTGTTTTCCATCTCCGTTATAGTCGGCCCAAGCTACGGAGCCGAAGGAAACACCAGGTAGGGAAATATTGGTGTCTTCTGTAAAACCAGTGCCTTGGTTTTTGTATATCCGGGAGATCCTGGGGTAAGCATCACCTGTCAACAACAAGTCCTGTTTTCCGTCTCCATTATAGTCAGCCCAAGCTACAGAGCTATTACGAACACCGGGCAAAGAAATCCCGGTGTTTTGTGTAAAACCACTCCCTGTATTTTTGTACAGTATTGAGCCATACTGCATACCAGTCAATAATAAGTCTACGTTGCCGTCTTCGTTATAGTCTGCCCAGCTTGCAGAACCGTAATCTCCACCAGACAAGGAGATATTAGAGTCTTCCACGAAAGCCGGTACAGCAGTAGCAGTATTGAAATTCCAAGCAGTTGCACCTGTAGTACCGGCATAATTATTACCTGCAATATCTTTAATCGCACCAGCAGCAATTTCAACGTAGTAACCAGTACCGGGCGCTAAATCTGCTGTGGGATTAACGGTGACGGTTGAGCCGCTAATCGTGACATTGGGGGAAGTAACATTTATAGTGTCCACCAGCGTGCCGTCGGTTTTCTTGATGACAATATTGCCAGTGCCTTTTTGGACTGCTTCATTCAAGTTGACAACTAAATTAGCAGCAACTGCAATATTAGTGGCGTTATCGGCGGGGGTGAAAGTGGCAGCGGTCGGCGCTGTGGTGTCAGCAGTGGTGAAATTCCAAGCAGTTGCCCCTGTAGTGCCGGCATAATTGTTACCAGCCAAGTCTTTAATCGCACCGTTAGCAATTTCCACGTAGTAACCAGTACCAGGCGCTAAATCTGCCGTGGGATTAACTGTGACTGTACTACCGCTAACGGTGACATTTGTGGAAGTAACATTTATAGTTTCCACCACTGAGTTATCCGAGACTTTCTTGATAACAATATTGCCGATGCCTTTTTGTACGGCTTCACTCAAGGTGACAACTACATTAGCAGCAACTGCAACACTGGTGGCGTTATCTGCGGGGGTGAAAGTGGCGCCTGTCGGCGCTGTGGTATCAGCGACGGTGGTGAAATTCCAAGTAGCTGCACCTGTAGTACCGGCATAATTGTTACCTGCTAAGTCTTTAATTGCACCAGCAGCAATTTCAACGTAGTAACCAGTACCAGGCGCTAAATCTGCCGTGGGATTAACTGTGACGCTACTGCCAGTAACGGTGACATTTGCTGAGGTGACATTGATAGTTTCTACTAGCGAGTTATCCGAGACTTTCTTGATGACAATATTGCCGATGCCTTTTTGTACGGCTTCACTCAATGTTACGACTAAATTAGCAGCAACTGCAACACTGGTGGCGTTATCTGCGGGGGTGAAACTGGCTGTCGGTGGTGTGGTGTCAACGGCGGCAGCAGTGGTGAAATTCCAAGTGGTTGCGCCTGTAATCCCGGCATAATTGTTACCAGCTAAGTCTTTAATTGCACCGTTGGCAATTTCGACATAGTATGGAGTGTTTGCTGCCAAGTCAGCAGTCGGATTAACTGTAACAGTAGAGCCGCTAACTGTGACATTAGCCGCCGTCACATTAATAGTTTCTACAATTGAGTTATCCGAGACTTTCTTGATAACCAAATTGCCGATGCCTTTTTGTACAGCTTCGCTCAAGGTGACAACTAAATTCGCACCCACCGCCACACTGGTAGCGTTATCTGCGGGGGTGAAAGTGGCTGTCGGTGGTGTGGTGTCAGCGGCAACAGCCGTGGTGAAATTCCAAGCTGTTGCACCTGCAATCCCGGCATAATTGTTGCCTGCTAAGTCTTTAATTGCACCGTTGGCAATTTCGACATAGTATGCAGTGTTTGCTGCCAAGTCAGCAGTCGGATTAACTGTAACAGTAGAGCCACTAACTGTGACATTAGCCGCCGTCACATTAATAGTTTCTACAACTGAGTTATCCGAAACTTTCTTGATAACCAAATTGCCGATGCCTTTTTGTACGGCTTCACTCAAGGTGACAACTAAATTAGCACCCACAGCCACACTGGTGGCGTTATCTGCGGGGGTGAAAGTGGCTGTCGGTGGTGTGGTGTCAGCGGCAACAGCCGTGGTGAAATTCCAAGCTGTTGCACCTGCAATCCCGGCATAATTGTTGCCTGCTAAGTCTTTAATTGCACCGTTGGCAATTTCGACATAGTATGCAGTGTTTGCTGCCAAGTCAGCAGTCGGATTAACTGTAACAGTAGAGCCACTAACTGTGACATTAGCCGCCGTCACAT
>NZ_JAUBUJ010000161.1:0-10832 GCF_036705405.1 Microcoleus sp. B13-B6 | reverse complement strand
CATTTTTTAACGTTATATGCTTGCTATGTAAGCATTATAACCTATTTTTATCGTATTTTATGTTTAAGTCCCGATAACTAGACTCATTGAGCATTGCTGAATCATTAGTTTTGAGGAAAATTTTATGATTTTTATAATCCCGATTATTTTGGGTGCTGCTGCTATAGCTGCTTCCGCTCTTGGCATTGGAGCTGGTATTGCAGGTGTTTCCGACATGAACGATGCAAAGGAAATGGGCAAGAGCGCTCAAGAACAGCATGAACGTGCTTGCAATCGTTTGAAAAACGAATGGGAATGCACTCAAAATCTTGCAGAAGAGTACGGTCAACTGCAACTAAATATCAAAATTCGTACAATTGGGCGATTTGTCAAATTTATTGAGCATATTGGTCAGCGTGGTTCTCTAAGCGACAAGCAGTTTTTGGAGGGATTAGAAGGCATTTCTATTCAGCAGATTAATGAGTACAAAACTGCGGCTTTAGAAGCAGAACAATTTGTCAAAGGTGGTTTTAAAGCTGCTGGGGCAGCAGTAGCGGCAGGTCAAGGTGCAGTTGGCTTGATCGGACTGTTTGGGACAGCAAGTACCGGCACTGCGATCGCTGGGCTCAGCGGTGCAGCAGCTTGGAATGCGACTCTTGCATGGCTGGGAGGTGGTTCTCTGGCTGCTGGTGGCGGTGGCATGGCAGTTGGTACAGTTGTACTTGGAGGTATTATGGTTGGTCCAGCCTTGGCAATTGGTGGCTTCATGCTTGCTGGTGAAGGTGAAAAAGCTTTGACAAAAGCACGAGAATATGAAGCCAAGGTCTATACAGAAATCGCTAAAATTGATGCTGCTAAAGACTTTTTGGAAATAGTCCAGCGACGGATTGATGAACTTAACTATGTGGTGAATAACTTGAACTCTCGTGCTGTTCTCGGACTTAACGAACTTGAATCCCAGGCATTTGAGCGAAATCAAAATGCAGATGTGCGTAAGTTGCAACAGGTAGCGCTTCTAGTAAAATCGCTTGCAGAAATTATGAAGACCCCTGTCTTAGATAGCGAAGGAAACCTCAACCCTGCGACTGCTAAAATCCAAGCTAAATACGGTACTATTTGAGGCAAGTTGACATGATAGCAAAAGAAGTTTCGCGAGGCATCTCAAAAATCACCAGTCCTGCTGAATGCTTACAGGAACTTGTCTCAGCTTACACTGAGTACAAGATGGTGGCAGAGCAGGAGCAGACTAAACGGCGTGAAATTGATGCCTGGGAAAAAACAACCATCGCTCAGATTAAAGCCCAGAGCGATTGGATGATGGAGTACCTCGATCGCTCATTTGATGAGCGTGCAGAAAATTTTCGCGATCTTTTTAGCGTAGTGGATTCGGCAATAGCTAGTGGCAATAATGAACAGTTAGCATTAGCTTTACATTCAATTACAGAAATAGCTAAGTCGAGTCCTTTCCAAGACCTTGCAAACTTAGCATCAGTAAAAGCTGCACTTAATGATCCAGACCATGAATGGGTGTTTTGATTCACCTTTATGAGTGTGGGTTGCCCCTTCACCTATCCCCTTAAATTGAAAAGCGATCGCCCTTAATCTCCAAAAGTGCGATCGCCTCCCATTCACCAAAAGTAATCTTCCATGATTTAATTAAAATAGCTAACCCTTTTTCACTACAAACTGGCATGGTCGGGTAATTTTGAGAAAGTGGGAGAAATAAGATGAACGTTACTCAATTAATAGAAACATTAAATGCTAATAAATTTATGCGCTCTGATGAGGAAGTGATGAGTTTTGAATACGCTTTAGCCGAACTTGCCCTACATCTTAACAGCGAATATTTGCCAGAACTCTATCTGGTTTTAGATGACAGATGCGAACAACATGAAGTCATGTATGGTCTCATTCATTTTCTGGAGTCTTTTGAACTCAAAGACCAGTTGCAGGCCTTTATTGATAGCATAGACCGGATGATTGTTAATGCTAAAGAATGGACAATGATTCTAATTTATGGAATCCTCAATCAGGATTTATCCCGTAATTTATATAGCCAGATGTTACATTCTACCGATTCTCCAAATCGGGATTTATGTACGCATTTGCTGCGCGAAATAGCCGCTAATGAATCCCCTCCTTTATCTTCCCATGCTGAGTCAGTTATTTCCAGCGCAACTGCGAATTAATATTGATGAAATTCAGAGGGATCTGTCGAGCTTTCTTAAACTCATCCAAGATGGGAATATCTTGGTACTCTTGCAAGACGATCGGCCAATAGCCGAAATTAAACCTATCAAATAAGATGCAAGCCGCTCTCAGGATGAGCGATCGCCCTTCACGTCCAAAAGTGCGATCGCCCTCCTCAAATTAGTTAATGGTATAATCATCGATCGCATACCATGCCGGAGTAAACCACTTATTTTGAATAATGGCACAGATACTTCTGAAGACACTCCAGAAGTTGTAGAACAGGATATAATAGACCAAACGATTGAAGTAGGAAGTGGTTGTGACTGGAGAGGCAGTGGAGTAGAACCTCAGTGGCATAATCCAAAATCCATCAAAGCCTACGACCATATCGATCGCCATCATGGCCCAAAACTGAAACCCCTTAATTTTAGAGGCAGGGCAGCATCCAAAAATCAGCCTCAAGGCCAGTGGCTAAACGATCGAGACTGGGTAAAAGCTGAACAAGTGACACCGAAATATCCCGGTTGTTACATTATAAATTTTAAGCGTTCTATTGGGAAAGTTCACTATCCCGATGGGAAAATAATTGAAAATGTTACCCATGCTTTTATTAAAAGGAAACCAGATGGAACATTCAAATCTGCTTATCCTGTTCTCAATGATGCTACGCTGTCCTCATTAGATAGGAGCGATGAAAATGAATAACTATATCAATTTTACAATCCAGTTAGAAAAACCTAATTGCGAACAATATGCTGACGCACCCGATGACTCATTAGGAGAACTTTCGCATTTTGAATTAGGTCTGAAACTATTTTGCTTTGAATGCGATCGCCCAGTATCAATAGAAATTGGTGAAGAAAAACTAAAAGTTTTTTTAGACCCCGATATCTGTATGCTCCTAGAAGATGAACTCCCCAAAAAAATTACTGAGTTATCCCAAGGGAAACCCATCAAAATAGAATTTGTTGAAAGTGTGTGCCTTACTCTTGAATTGCAGCCATTAACCAACGATAAAATTAGCTGTAATTTCAAAGAATTTGGATATTTATCTCCAAACCAGTTTACCCTAAAATCCAGAAATCAACACTTTGAACTGAATAAAACTCAAGTTATAACAGAGTTAAAGGGATTTGTCGAACAACTCATGGAAATGGCTCTAAATGGCGGCTATATCACCCGCGAAGAAAAGCAAGAATTCCTGATGCCACTCGGCGAAATTGCGCCTGCTTCGGCTATTTGTTAATTAAGTACGATCGCCCTTAATCTCCAAAAGTACGATCGCCCTTAATCTCTCAAAGTGCGCGCGAGCGTAGCTATCGCGTAGGGAATCACCCTTAATCTTACTTCCCTTAATTACAAAACAAACTCGGATCTACATGAAAGAAACTCCCCAGAATCAATGCCAGCTCTTTCCCAATATCTCGATCGCCATTAACCAATTCATACACTCTTTTTTCAGATCCAATAACTCCCACTAAGTCAGCAGGTTGTAACTCTCTTTGTTCCATCAAAAACAGCAATATTGAATTAGGAGTAGCTGTGGCTCCCGGTGCATAGTATTCTTGCTCAAATTTTTCAATTAATGCAATCAGCAATTCATATAACTCGTCTTCTTCAGGAGTGCGATCGCCCCGGTGCATCAACTCTTCCACCATAGCCAGAGCCTTCTCATTATCCGCTTCATTTCTAATTATTTTCGGCTGATACAAAGACAATAACTCTTTGTATTTATCTGGATTAAAAGTAAGGGTCATTTTTCCATTTCTCCTTATCATACTCGGCATGGGTGAGAATATATTTGATATAAATTAATTTGCTTTCATAATCAATACTAACTATTAATAGATAATTATTACCTTTGATATTAAAAACTGTAAACCCTCCAACAGCTTCGGCTTTAGGAAAAACAGATTGTACCTCAATTAAATTAGACCATTTAGCCTTGCTAGCAATTTTAAACCAGTTATCCAAAGCTTCCCCGCAATCAGCATGAGTTTCGCTGTATTCACGCACCCGTCGGTAGCTGATTATGTGCATCTACTATACGCAATTTAAACTAAGTTTTAGTTTAGCTCAACCAATTTCTTTGGTCAAGAGCGATCGCCCTTCATCCCAAAAAGTGCGATCGCTCTTTTAAAAATCCTAACTCCTGCTCAGACAGTTGACGTGCTAAACTCAGAGTATCGTCACAGCCACAAACAGAATGCAAACCATTACCATCACAATTCCAGACGATCGCCTGCACAAGCTCCAAGAAACCGCCAATATCCTCGGCCTTTCCCTAGAAGCATTACTGCTTGCCGGCGCAGAAAACTTGCTCGCACCACCAGAAACATCCTTCCAAAATGCTATGGAATACGTCCTCAAAAAGAATGCTGAACTTTACCAAAAGCTCGCGTAATGCGCTATCTAACTTTAACAGAAGTCTTAGAACTTTATCGGCGCATTATCGAGCAGTCTGGCTGCGCTGTCATATGGTTCCTAATTCTATTTGATAAATTCTGGCTCTGAAAAGTAAACTTTATTATGCCACAGTGCGATCGCCCTTAATCCCCAAAAGTGCGTGAAGCGTAGTTATCCCGTAGGGAATCGCTCTTAATCTAACTTCCCTAACTCTTTGTATTTGTCTGGATTTAAACAGTCCTAGACGCACTCCGAAAAAGAGTTTCTGGACCCCCACAGGGACGGGCTCTCCGGCCCATCCCACAATAAAACAGACTCTTTGTGGAACAGGCATCTTGCCTGTTCTAGATGACTGCAAACAACTACAAAAAACAGACTCTTTGTGGAACGGTTTCTGGGTCTCCACAGGGACGGGCTCTCCGGCCCATCCCACAATAAAACAGACTCTTTGTGGAACAGGCATCTTGCCTGTTCTAGATGACTGCAAACAACTACAAAAAACAGACTCTTTGTGGAACAGGCATCTTGCCTGTTCCTGACAAAATGCCACAAGAAAACTGACTCTTTGTGGAACAGGCATCTTGCCTGTTCTAGATGACTGCCAACAACTACAAAAAAACAGACTCTTTGTGGAACAGGCATCTTGCCTGTTCCTGACAAAAAGCCACACAGATTACGAATCCCGATCGAGCTTCAGCACAGCCATAAAAGCCTCCTGCGGCACATCCACAGTACCCACAGACTTCATCCGCTTCTTACCCTTCGCCTGCTTTTGCAGCAACTTTTTCTTCCGCGAAATATCACCGCCGTAACACTTCGCCAACACATCCTTCCGCAAAGCCGGAATGTGTTCCGAAGCAATCACCTTCGCGCCAATTGTCGCTTGAATCGGCACCTTAAATTGATGACGAGGAATCAACTCCTTGAGTTTTTCCGTCAACCCGCGGCCCACATTATAAGCCTTATCCCGGTGTACGATCATCGCCAAAGCATCAACCGGATCGCCATTAATTAAAATGTCCATTTTCACCAACGGATTTTCGCGATAACCGATGAGGTGATACTCCATGCTCGCATAACCGCGCGATCGCGATTTCATCTGGTCAAAAAAGTCCGTCACCACCTCCGCCAAAGGCAACTCGTAAACCAGCGTAGTTCGGCCTTGACTCAGATACTTCATATCCACAAAAATGCCCCGCCGACTTTGAGACAGTTCCATCAGCGCGCCCACATAAGTTTCCGGCGACAGCATTTCTACCCGCACATAAGGTTCCTCAATTTTCTCGCGATACTGAGGATCTGGCAAGTGGCTGGGATTGTCAATTGTTAACACTTCCCCTTTAATTGTTGTGATTTGATAAACCACAGAAGGAGCCGTAACAATCAAATCCAAATTGTATTCTCTCTCCAGTCTTTCTTGCACAATTTCCATGTGCAGCAAACCCAAGAAACCGCAGCGGAAACCAAATCCCATCGCACTCGAAGTTTCCGGTTCGTAAGAAAGTGCCGCATCGTTGAGTTCGAGTTTTTCTAAAGCTTCCCGCAAATCTGGAAATTGGTCAGCATCGATCGGGAACAAGCCGCAAAAAACCATCGGCTTTGCCTCTGTATAACCCGGCCAAGGCTCCGGTGCAGGCTTTTTGACCAAAGTAATCGTATCGCCGACGCGAGCATCAGCTACTGCTTTAATTGCCGCCCCCAGATAACCAACTTCCCCGGCGTGCAGTTCGTCTACTTGAACTTGAGTCGGTGAAAGGATGCCTAATTCATCGATGACATATTCCTTACCCGAAACCATCAACAAAACTCGATCGCCCTTTTTGACACTTCCGTCCATCACCCGGAAATACACAATTACCCCGCGATAAGGGTCGTAATAACTGTCAAAAATTAGCGCCCGCAGCGGTTTGTCAACAGTATCCTGCGGCGGCGGCACCAATTCGACGATCGACTCCAAAATCTCATCTATACCAATTCCTTCCTTAGCCGAAGCCTCAATCGCCCCGCTACAGTCCAGACCGATAATTTCTTCAATTTCCCCTTTTACCCGTTCCGGTTCTGCCCCCGGCAGGTCAATTTTATTTAAAACTGGAATAATTTCCAAATTGTTTCCCAAGGCAAGGTAGACATTTGCCAGGGTTTGTGCTTCCACGCCTTGAGATGCGTCTACCACCAGCAGCGCCCCTTCGCAAGCAGCGAGCGATCGCGACACCTCGTAAGAAAAGTCCACGTGTCCCGGAGTGTCGATCAGATTGAGTACGTACTCCTGACCGTCCTTGGCAGTATAATTCATCCGAGCCGCTTGCAGCTTGATCGTAATGCCGCGTTCGCGTTCGAGATCCATATTGTCTAAAAACTGCTCCTTCATCTCCCGTGCCTGCACAGTCCCAGTCGCCTGCAACAGGCGATCGGCCAAGGTCGATTTTCCGTGGTCGATGTGAGCAATAATCGAAAAATTACGAATGCGAGATACAGGGACGTTAGTCATGTTTTTTATCGAAGAGCTAATCGGCAAAGGATACTTTTTGTTGTATGATTACACAAGCAAGAGTAGAGTGCTTACTTCAACCTCTTACTGGGGATTGAGATGAAACCACAACTGAGGCAAACCTCAAGAGTATCAGTTATTAGCCTTTCAAGTGTCCGATCGAGCCCGGACACCCAAAAGGAAAAAACTTTTCTCTCTCTCATTGTACAGAAAGCGGTTAAGCGGTTGAGGAAAGGTTGGGTGCAAATCAGGGACTGCCAATATCTAGTCCAGTCGGTTGTCATCAAAAGAATTGAAACTTAAGAATTAAAACTAGGATTTTTAAACTATGAGCGAATCAAGAATACCTTCCCACAGTTCGTCAGAAAAAGTCGAACTGTCCATCCATATCGATCCTGAACTGCTAGACCAAATTAAGCACTTGACGAATGACCCCAGCAAAGTCATTGAAACAGCAATCAAGCAGTGGCTCCGAGGCGAGCGCCGGGAAGACGAGCTGGCTCTGAGTTTACGCCGCAACCCCCCAGTCCCGCCGCGTGGTGAATGGAACGACTGAGGTGCTCTCGCCCCAGACGGCGCGCGCAAATCTGCGGGGTGTGAAATTTAGATCGCACGGGCGATCTCCTGCAGATTTCGTGGCTAAAGCTACAGGTGGTGGGCGAGTGAACTCGGCTCAATCACAACCTCGGAACTATTCTAGGTGAGGGAAAAAATGCGTGAGCCATTTCCCGACTTGAGTTGTTCGCAGCCTCATATTTTGGCGTAATTTTCACACTTGATAGTTAATCGGTGCAGATTCCTAATTTCTCAATCTTAATTTTTATCTTTAAATTACCCAAAACGGCTGAGAACGAAGAGTTTTGAGTTTAGAGTTGAGCTCAGAATTAAATAATTAATATTTTATGAGTTCATTAATCACTCAAAAGTCAATAGTAGAAGCCTAAAAATATTGCGAATTGTTAGTTTTGAGCGATTAATGTTTTAATGAAAAAGCCAAAAACTTTTTAATTGATTAATAACTCACAAATTAACAGTAGAAGCCCCAAACAATGGGGAGAATTGAGTCCTTTATTAAAAACTCAATTCTCCCAAATCCGAACTACTTTCATCCCCTACTCTGATGGACTCTAACACAGATTTCCGGCGATCGAGCCTCGCCTCTACAGTTTTTTTTCAAGAGTTAGGGGCAGAATTAGTATTTACCCAAGACGCCTCTGGTCGATATCTATCTTTTTACTGGCAAAAAGCCGAGCAGTACAACCTTACAGCAGAACAAATTGTCGATCGCCCCCTCAGCGAAACCCTGCAACCCATCCCCCCTGCGCCTTATCTCGATATCCTGCGGCGGGCGATCGAAACCCTCGTACCGCAACGCTTCAGCTATCCATTTTGCCACGCCGGACAATATTTTCTCTTCGATTTGACACTCACTCCGGCGATCGACTCAAACGGCAAAGCTACAAAAGTCTTAGTTATGGGAAGGCTGCTGTCTGACAAACCCACAGACAGACGGCCAGACTCCCCAGAATTCATGCTCTATCGAGCTTTGCCATCCCCCTTGGACGGCCGTCAACAAATGTCGCTTCCAGCGAGCCGCATCCCCGCTCGATCGCTCCCTCCCTACTCGGAAATCGACCGTAAAATCATCTCCCAAATCGCTCAAAACCTGCACAAAACCCTCGATTTAGACACAATTTGGCAACAAACTGTTAACAGTTTGGGTCAAGTTTTGAACGCGAGTCGCTGCATCATCTGTTCCTACAAAAAAGACAGCGAAAATCTCGAAACATCCCCCTTCCTTGCCTCAGAAAATCAGCAAAATTCGACCGCCGCAGCAGCCGAATTACAACAGTCCATAGCTAGCGACCCCTCGCTCCGGCTTTCTCCCGCTCAAATCGAAAATCTCCAATCGAAAACTTTTAAAGTAGTAGCTGAGTACCGCCAAGAAGCTTACTCTTCTATGCTGGGATTAGAACTGCGCGCAGCCGAACAGCCAGGGTGGATTCAAACTTTAGCCACCTTAAAACCAGTAGCAGTCGATTACGCCTCCCCCGCCACCGATCCCTTCTACCGCCATTCCGTGCTCGTAGCAGCTACCTCCTATGAAGACCAACCCAATGCACTGATATGTTTGCACCGCTGCGGCAACTCTCCGAAATGGAGTCCTGTCGAACTCGAATTCGCCCGCGAGTTAGTCGCTCAAGTCGGCAGTGCGATCGCCCACGCTACACTTTACCAAGAATTAGAACAGGCTCGCGCCGAAGCCGTGGCTCTTTCCCAACTTAAAAGTCAATTTCTTGCTAATACTTCTCATGAACTCCGCACCCCCCTCAACGGCATCCTCGGCTTCCTAAAACTGCTTATGGACGGCATGGCAGATGACCCCGAAGAAGCGCACCAATTTATCGAAGAAGCTTACCGCTCAGCAGTACATTTGTTCAATGTGATTAACGATATTTTGGATGTCGCTAAAATCGAAGCTGGCAAAATGGAGTTAGACCTCGCTCCCGTCAAACTCGGTGAACTTTTGCAACAAGTTGAGGATTTTACACGGGTTCAAGTCGAGCAAAAGCGATTGCAATTTCAAATCCAAAAACCCCCTGTGGAGGACGAGATTATTGTGTATGGCAACTACCAACGCCTGCTTCAAGTAATCTTGAACCTCACGGGCAATGCAATTAAATTTACCGGGGAAGGGGGAATTCGCATCAGTGCCGAGGTTATTAAGAAAAAGGTGACTGTTCACAACCAGCAGTTCCCCGGAATGGTAAAAATTCGAGTCGCTGATACTGGTATTGGCGTTTCTCTCGACAAGCAAGATAAATTATTTGAGTCCTTTTTTCAGGTGGACGGCGATCGTACCAGGCAATACGGCGGCACCGGTTTGGGATTGGCTATTTCTCAAAAACTCGTAGAAGCAATGGGGGGTACAGTAAATTTTTACAGTATGGGGGAAGGGCTGGGAGCTACTGTTACTTTTACTGTGCCGCTTTATCAAGAACCACTATTTAAAAATTAATCATAGCGGTTCCGGTGCAACCGGAATCATTGTTGACTGTTGACTGTTGACTGTTGACTGTTGACTGTTGACTGTGGACTGTTGACTGTGAGTAAAAAAATGAAAATTGCGCGAATTATTTGTTGGCAGCTTAATTCCACTTTACGCCCCACGATGAAGCGCGGATTTGATATCATTCCGGCGCAGCCGGAATTGATATTACCAATTACCAATTACCCAACTGTACCTTACTCACTTAAAAATTGCTATATTCCTGTATCCGTGAGTTCCGTTTCGTGAATAAAAGTCATCGATAATTGGTATAGTCATTTCAAATAAATGTGAGACAGAGGTAAGATCATGATAAAATCGATAAAAATACTTAATTAGAAAAAAATGGCTTACAGTCTAGACCTAAGACAAAAAGTAGTCAATTATGTAGAAAATGGAGGGAGTATAACGAAAGCGGCCGCCATATTTAAGGTAGGAAGAGCAACAATTTATAGATGGTTAGGTAGGGAAGACCTTCGACCAACTCAGGTCAACCACCGTCAACGAAAGCTAGATTGGGAAGCCCTCAAAAAAGATGTTGAAAAAAATCCTGAAGCAAGATTAGTAGAAAGAGCAAGAACTTTCAGGCGTCAGACCGAGTGCCATCTGCTATGCCTTAAAAAAACTGAAAATTACCAGAAAAAAAAACAACTTCGCTATCAAGAAAGAAATAGAGAAGAAAGAATGAAATACTACAGAAATCTGAGAGAATTAATT
>NZ_JAUBUJ010000160.1:0-10847 GCF_036705405.1 Microcoleus sp. B13-B6 | reverse complement strand
CGTATTGTACAATACGCGAGCGGGGACGCTCGCACTACAATAAAAAAAATGCTTTTTACAAAACTGAGATGCTCCCATATGTTAGAACAGTCAAAGTAGTTTTGTAAACAGCAAAGATGAATCGATTTGACCGTCAGTTGTGGCAGAGATTTATTGCGATCGCTCAACCTTACTTTTATCCTTTAGAGCCTGGGGGAGGCAGGGTATTTTTGGGATTAGTGGCGCTGTTGTTGATATTTCTCTTCGCTGCGATGTTTGTGTTCGTCAGCGCTGTATGTTTGGGTACTCAAGTCTTATTTCCCCAATTTGTCAATAGTATTGCTGCCGGCTTAGTTACTTTGTTGAAAGGAATTATTAATTCGCCCGCAATTGCGATCGTGGCTTTAATGTTAATTATTCCTTTCAGTGCTTTTGTCTGGTTCAAAGACAGATTGACTGCACACTGGCAGCCCTGGGCTTTATTGACTTTGCTGCTGTTTTTGTCCCTGTCAGTCAGCGGTATGAATGTAATAATTAGTTACGTCGGTAACTTTTTTAACACAGCACTAGCTAAGAAAGACCAGCTCAATTACTGGAAGTATCTGTTTGTGTATGCAGGGGTTTTTATAGTCGGCACTCCCATTGTGGTAATTTATAGGTATACCGAAGATAAATTGGGTATCTACTGGCGGGAGTGGATGACGAATAAGTTCCTCGATAAGTATTTTCAGAATCGGGCTTATTACGAAATAAATTTACACAAGGAAATCGACAATCCAGACCAGCGAATTTCCGAAGATGTCCGATCTTTTACCCGGACAAGTTTGTCATTTATGCTGCTCATCCTGGGTTCAATAGTTAATATTATATCTTTTACTGGTATCCTGTGGTCTATCTCAAAACAACTTTCGATTTTTCTGATTATCTATGCTATTGTGGGCACGACAGCTACTCTAGTTTTTGGTCAAAGATTAGTACCTCTGAATTTCGAGCAACTTAAAAAAGAAGCAAATTTTCGCTACGGACTGGTTCACATTCGCGACAACGCCGAATCTATTGCTTTTTATGGAGGCGAGGAGCAAGAATCATTTCAAATAAAGCAGCGATTTGTGGAAGTATTTCGCAATTTTAATTTGCTAATTGGTTGGCAGCGGAATTTGGATTATTTCACAACTGGATACGGATATGCTGTGGTGATTATTCCGGCTTTGTTTCTGGCTCCAACTTATTTTGCCGATCAAAGTGGTACAATCGAGTTTGGAGATATCACTCAAGCTGGTTTTGCTTTTAGTCAGGTTTTGCGCGCTTTTTCTGTGATTGTAACTCAGATTGAGCCGCTGAGTTCTTTTGCCGCTAGTATCAATCGTTTGACTGTATTTACAGATACTCTGGAAGCGGAAAAAGCGGTATCTCGTGCCGGAGGAACTGCTATAGATGTAGTAGTAGATTCTCAGTTGACACTGGAGCACGTTACTTTAGATACTCCGCAGCATCAAAAGACTTTAATTAGGGATTTGTCGGTAGCAGTGCAGCCCGGTGAAGGACTGTTAATTGTCGGGCAAAGCGGTGCTGGGAAGAGTTCTTTGCTGCGGGCAATTGCGGGTTTGTGGGAATCGGGAACCGGCCGTTTGGCGCGGCCGGAATTGGGGGAAATGCTGTTTTTGCCGCAGCGTCCTTATATGATTTTGGGTAGTTTGCGATCGCAACTTTTGTATCCCAACAGCAGCAGCGAGGTTGATGAGGAAAAATTGCGCCGCGTTTTGGCATCAGTAAACTTAGCAGATTTGCCGGACAGATTGGGCGGTTTTGATGCGGATTTAGATTGGGGTGAGATTTTGTCGCTGGGAGAACAGCAACGTTTAGCTTTTGCTAGATTGTTATTGACGGAACCGAGATACGCTATTTTGGATGAGGCGACAAGTGCTTTGGATTTGAAGAACGAGCAACATTTATACGAGCAGTTGCAAGCCACTAAAACTACGTTTGTGAGTGTCGGCCACCGATTGAGCTTAGTGAAATATCACCAGCAGGTTTTGGAACTTCTGGGCGAGGGGAGTTGGCGGCTGCTTTCGGCCCAAGAATACCGCGCTAGTGCGAAGGTTTTTGGCTGATAAAGTGCTGCTTTCAGGAATTGTGAATTTACCCGGTTGTTGGTTCGCGGTGGGTGGTGGCGCGGTTGGAGATTTATCCTTTGGTTCTACAGATTGATGGCCGCGCCTCCACCCACCCTACAATAGGTTCTACGAGTAGGGACATAGCAACAATTAATGCCGATCGATTCCCGGTTCCTCATACCCTTTTAGATTAAAGAATTAAAGAATTGAAGAATTGGGAATGACTGATTCTGTATGGGTTTGGAACGGGGGCCTACAGTTGCATTCTTTGTTTAAACTGGTATCACAATAGATAATGGGGTATAAATATCTAAAACTGCCCAAACAACAAAAAGCAAGCTGAACGTTGGTAGATTCGATTCAATTGCTCGCCTGCGAGAACTCACACAATATAATAGAAGATAGATTTTTAGTATAGACGAGATTCCTACCTTGACTACTCCGATTCCTCAAAACTTTGTGCAAACGATCGCCAAACAGCGCGGTGTCACAGATGCCGAGTTAGAAACTGTGTTTATGGCTCTCGACGGTCAATCTACAGGGACGATCGCAACCAAGCTTGGCATTAGCGATATCGCCGTTCGCAAAAGACTCGGCGAAGTTTACAAAAAGTTTCAGATCGGGGGGAACGGCCCTGGAAAGCTTTCGGAATTGAGGCATCAGTTGCTGTTTTCATACCACATCGATCAGGGAACGAGCGATTTTAGTCGAGGTAAAGGCTCCCTATTGAAGATGGCGATTGGACACCGACAGGAAGATTGGGGCCAAGCACCGGATGTTTCGGTTTTTTACGGACGGACTGAAGAATTAACTACTTTAAAGCAGTGGATTGTATCAGATAATTGTCGCCTGGTAGCGCTGCTGGGTTTGGCTGGTAGTGGCAAAACAACTCTGTCGGTGCAGTTAGCAAAACAAATACAGAATGAGTTTGATTTTGTGATTTGGCGATCGCTGCGATCGACACCCGCACCATCCGACTTCCTAGGGAGCTTAATTCAACTTTTTTATAACCAACAAAAACCCGATGTGCCGCTCGACCTCAACAGCAAAATTTCGCGCTTGGTCGAGTATCTGCGGAAACACCGCTGTCTGGTAATTTTAGATGATTTTGAAGCGGTTCTCAGACCTGAAGAATTAGCGGGACACTACCGCGAAGGCTGCGAAGGATATCGAGATTTAATCGTGCGGCTGTCTGAGGTCAATCACAATAGCTGTTTACTGCTAGTTAGTTCGGAAGAGCCTACGGAACTGGCTTTGCTGGCGGGAGAAAAAGTGCGGTCTTTAAAACCTGCTATTTCCGAGGAAATAGCGCGGGAAATTTTCAAAGAAAAAGGTTTGTCGGCTCAAGATCGAGAGTTGGAAATCTTGTTATCCCGGTACGGAGGCAATCTGTTAGCATTAAAGATTGTAGCGACAACAATTAACGAGTTTTTTGAGGGGAATGTTTTAAACCTTTTGGAAGCTACGGCTTTATTTATTGAAGAACATATCAGCAATTTGCTCGCGCAGCAGTTCGATCGCATGTCGAGTTCTGAACAAGATATTGCCTACTGGATTGCTATTGCTCAAAACCCAGTTTCCCTGGCGACTTTGCGAGAGCAGATGTTGGTCAATTCATCGCTTTCCGATTTGCTGAAAAATCTCGATTCTCTGGGTCGTCGCTCGCTGATTGACAAAATTAGTGAGGGCGGGGAAACTGTTTTTATGCTTCAGCCTTTGATCGTGCAATATGTAACCGACCGATTAGTCGATCAGATTCGAGCGGAGGTTTTGGAGACGGTTAAGACGCAAGGAATAGAAAGAATGCGGCTGTTGAAAACTCACAAATTGAGCATCAACATTGCTACACGGAAAGGGAATAAAGGCGAGCCAATTAGTTCTATTTTAGAATTAGTAAAAACTCGGTTGCAAGTGTTGTTTGTGAAGACGACAGGCTTGGAAGAACCGCTAAATATCTTGAATAAAGTTGCCTCCGAACTGGAGGATAAATCGATTCTTGAGGTGGGATATGCTAGGGAGAATCTGGCGCAGATTATTTCAGAAATTCAGGGCTAACAAAAAAGCGATCGCCCTTTGACAAAAGCGATCGCCCAATTTTCAACAAAAACAGAATTCGGTAAAATTATTTGACAATGCCAAAAACCGATGCAGATTCAGACCCTGTAATTTTGTCCAAAGCAGGCGATTTTTGAGCTTGGGCAATTTTGGGAACCAAAAGTTGATTCGCATAAATCCGAGGATTTTGTTGAGCAATTTGGATGTAAGATTGGCGGACTTCTGCGTTGACTGCGACAGTCTTGGCATCGTAGACTTGCATGGCCATGTTGGGATAAAAACCAATGCCGACAATCGGTATCAAAAAGCAAAATGCGATCGCCACTTCCCGAGGTTTAGCATCAATAAACGGTGCATCACCAGGCAAAACGCAACTATTACCAAAACAAACCGCTTCATCCAGATTGTTTCTCTGATTCTGCAAATTTAGATCCTCAAGGTCGCAAGCCGCTAGTGTCCCACAGTTGTAAAATAACTGTCGCAGCATCGAGAGCAAATAAATCGGCGTCAAAATCAGTCCCACTGCCGCCAGGAACACTGTCACCGCGCGGAAAGAACCGCTGTACATATCGCTAGTTGCGACGCCCACAAACACTGAGAGTTCGCTAGCAAAACCGCTCATTCCGGGGAGTGCCAAGGATGCCATCGCGCCTGCGGTAAACAAGGCAAACACTTTCGGCATGACTTTCCCAATCTCGCCCATCTCGTCCATGATCATTGTATGGGTGCGATCGTAAGTAACGCCAGCCAGGAAAAACAATACTGAGGCGATTAAACCGTGGGAAATCATTTGCAACAGCGCCCCGTTGATTCCCAAATCCGTGAAGGAAGCAATACCCAACAACACGAATCCCATGTGAGAAATCGACGAATTCGCTAGGCGGCGCTTCATGTTCGATTGGCCGAAGGAATTCAGCGCGCCGTAGATAATATTGACCACGCCGAGCACCGCCATAATCGGTGCAAAGTAAACGTGTGCTTGGGGAAGAAGTTCCAAATTCAGGCGAATCAGTCCGTATCCGCCCATTTTCAGCAATACGCCGGCCAGAATCATCGATACGGGAGAAGATGCTTCACCGTGGGCATCAGGTAGCCAAGTGTGGAAGGGGAAAATCGCCAGTTTCACACCGAAGGCAATCAGCAATCCCGCATAAAGCAGTAATTCTAAACTCAGTGGGTAGTCCTTCAAGCCTAGTTCTACCATGTCGAAGGTGGGGGTGCCTCCGCCGTAGAATGCCATTGCTAAGGCAGCTATCAAAATAAAGATGGAAGCGCCTGCGGTGTAAATCAAGAATTTGGTAGCTGCGTAGCGACGGTTTTGTCCGCCCCAAATCGAGATTAGGAGGTACACCGGAATTAGTTCTAGTTCCCAGACGATGAAGAGCAGCATGATGTCTTGGGCGACGAAGACTCCTATTTGTGCGGAGTACATCACCAGCATCAGGAAGTAGAAGAGTCGCGGCTTGCGATCGACTTCCCAGGCTGCAAAGATTGATAGGGTCGTCACCAATCCCGCCAACAGTACCAACGGCACAGACAGCCCGTCAACGGAAACAGACCAGTTGAAGCCTAAAGAAGGTATCCAGGGATATTGTTCGACGATTTGGAAAGTAGAGATGCTGGGATCGTAATGAGTCCAAAACACCCAGCACATTAATACAAAATCTGCAATGCCTACGCCTAGGGCATACCAGCGCACGGTTTTGCCGTCTGTATCGGGCAGAAAAGGGATGGCGAGGGCAGCTACCAGGGGTAGGATGACAATTGCGGTCAGCCAAGGAAATTGATCCGCTATCATAGTGAGAATAAATACTTAGTTGGAAGTTACCAAAATTATAATACTAAATTTAATTAAAACTTAAGATTTATTCATAAATATTTTTTATATATAGGGCGTGTCATTAATTAGGTTGGTTGACAAAACAGAATTAACGTGTAGTGAGTAGCGATCGGAGGGTTAAGCCAGCCAAATGACTGATGCTGCCAGTAGCGCCGTGTCATCGGGTTTTCCTGAAGCTTGAGTGAGCGATCCGAACCCTACGCACATTCGCCCGCTTTTGTCAACTCTTTTAATTGATGACACACCCTAGATCAACGCGAAGACACATATCACGAATTGCTACACAGGTCAATTGATTTTCGATTTTTTATTTTTGATTTTCGATTCAGGACTTATGAACAACAAAATATAGCGTTTTGTTGGCGCAATCTGCCTGTGGTTGCGCCTATTCTGGTAGATGGTGGGGTAAATTTATCTATGTTAACTAAAATTGCTAGTTCTTGTAAAAACCAAGAAGATTGAAAACTGATATAAGTATTCACAGCGATCGAGATCAAGTCAAAAGCCGATCGCCAAAAGATGCAATTAAAGTGCGATCGACTAATTGCGAGATCCATTTTTCCGGTATACCAGATTCTCCGTAAAAACCCCTCGCCAACAGTCCGTAAACCCCACCAGTTGTATCCGCATCGTCGCCCAAATTTACAGCCAACAAACAGCCTTCAGCAAAAGAAGAACTGTTGTAAAACGCCCAAAGTGCCGATTCCAAAGACTTGACAACATAACCACTACCCTGAATTTCAGGAGGTTGTCGCAATTTAAAAGAACCCGCCGCAATCTCATCAATCTCTGCTACCAGCGGATTTGCCGCCCAATATCCAGCAATCGGTTTTTTTACCGAATCGCCCGGTTGCAACGAAGTATTTTTGTAAAAAAACCAGGTTTCTAGACCTCCATGCGTAAGTCCTACTTTTGTCTAAAGTGTGCGCGGAGTGCCCTGCTAATGACTAATGACTAATGACTAATGACTAATGACTAATGACTAATGACCACTCAGGCTAATATTGATGTTAACCTGTCCCTACCCGAACTCAGACCTGTCCATGACACCCGATGTTTTCCCCGGAGCCGCTGCCGAACCTGCCCCTCAAGCGACACCCGAAGTCAGCCTTGATATGCAAGTCCGCCTTAAAACAGAAGATGGACAGCTACTACTGCTACTCCCCTCAGAAACTAACACCAGTGAATTACCAACAGCCACGGCCTCGACTTGGACTGAACTTTGGCAGCAGCTAAAAGTCAGGCTGAACGCAGGAGAACGCTTTTGGCAGGCAAATGCCGAAGTACAATTGATGGCGAACGATCGACTTTTAGATATCCGCCAACTGCAAGAAATCGCCGATGCCCTCTCGGAAGTGGAACTGCAACTCAAACGAGTCCACACCAGTCGCCGCCAAACCGCCGTTGCTGCTGCTACAGCAGGCTATTGTGTAGAACAGCAGCCTCCGGTTTCTTCCCTGAATAAAGCCACTGCCGAAAAACCGCAATCGCTGGCGGAACCTTTATATTTGCAGATGACAGTGCGATCGGGCGTAGAAATTCGTCATCCGGGCACCGTCGTACTTTTGGGAGACGTAAATCCCGGCGGCTCAGTCATCGCCGGAGGCGATATCCTAGTTTGGGGCCGTTTGCGGGGAGTCGTGCACGCCGGTGCCGGTGGCAACACCAAAAGCGTGATTATGACCTTGCAGATGGAACCGATGGTGATTAGGATTGCTAAGTATGTTGCCAGAGGCCCAGAAACCTCACCCGCTCAGTTTTTCCCGGAAGTCGCCTATGTGACGCCTCAAGGGATTCGGATCGGTAGAGCCTCTGATTTTGACAAATCGCAGTTAGTCGGGGGTAATGGTTAGTTGACAGTTGACAGTTGATAGTTGACAGTTGACAGTTGACAGTTGACAGTTGACAGTTGTTAGTTGGCATTTGTTAGTTGTTACCAATTAGCAATTACCAATTAGCAATTAGCAATTAGCAATTACCAATTACCAATTACCAATTAGCAATAACTAATCTAAAAATCGCTTATGGCTCGCATTATTGTTGTTACATCAGGGAAAGGCGGGGTAGGAAAAACCACCTCCACAGCCAATCTCGGCATGGCTTTAGCTAAGCGGGGGCGCAACGTTGCTGTAATTGATGCCGATTTCGGTCTCAGAAATTTAGACTTGCTGCTGGGCTTAGAAAATCGGATTGTTTACACGGCATTAGAAGTTCTCGCTGGAGAGTGCCGATTAGAGCAAGCTTTGGTGAAAGATAAGCGACAGCCGCGCTTGGTGCTGTTGCCGGCTGCCCAAACTCGGATGAAAGATGCCATCAGCGCCGAGCAGATGAAGCAGCTTGTGGGGATGTTGGGACCAAAATACGACTATATTTTGATCGACTCTCCTGCTGGAATTGAACAAGGCTTTCAAAATGCGATCGCCCCGGCTCAAGAAGGCATCATTGTCACCACTCCCGAAATCGCTGCTGTCCGCGATGCCGATCGAGTCATCGGGCTGCTGGAAGCCAACAACGTCAAGAAAATCAACCTAATCGTCAACCGGATCAGACCCGCAATGGTGCTGGCAAATGATATGATGTCGGTGCAAGACGTGCGGGAAATCCTCGCCATTTCGCTGTTAGGCGTCGTTCCCGACGACGAGCGCGTCATCGTTTCCACCAACCGAGGGGAACCATTAGTATTGTCGGAAACGGCCTCTTTAGCTGGAACAGCCTTCGACAATATTGCCCGCCGCTTAGAAGGCGAAAAAGTTGAATTTCTCGATCTAAATCCCCGTCCCGAAAACTTCTTTACTCGCCTCCGCAAGTTCTTAAATACTAAAATTATGTGATGTGCTCATTGGCGATCGATCTTTAACAGCAGCGACCGCATCACAAAAACTAGCCCAAAATTTCCCCCAGTGACACCAGTTCCCAAAAAGAATGAAACTGTAGACCAGCTCCCAACCTGACGGGAATCACTGATTCCCCCATCGAAAATCGAAAATCGAAAATCGACCCCATCACAAAAACTAGCCCAAAATTTCCCCCAGTGACACCAGTTCCCAAAAAGAATGAAACTGTAGACCAGCTCCCAACCTGACGGGAATCACTGATTCCCCCATCGAAAATCGAAAATCGAAAATCGAAAATGGTATGACCTTTTCTATGCCTAACCCTTGACAAACCAGCCCGACCCATGATACACACACTTCTCGAACGACTTTTCCCGCGCACCCCTGACAACAGCCGCGACGAGGTAAAACGGCGCCTCAAACTGGTTCTAGCCCACGATCGCTCAGAACTCAGCCCAGAAATGGTTGAGTCGATGCGCCGAGAAATTCTAGAGGTGGTATCTCGCTACGTGGAAATCGATACCACCGGGTCTGAGTTCTCGCTGGAGAGCGACCAGCGGGCCACAGCACTAATTGCAAATCTCCCGATCCGGCGAGTCAGACTCGAACATCCACCGAGGAATTTGCCCGATAATTTGCCCGATAATTTGCCCGATAATTTGCCCCCGAATCGGCCAGAGAATCGACCCGAATATGTACCGGAGTATGTAGTCGAAATTCTCCCCGACACTACGGAGTGATAGGGATTGAGCTTTTATTGTCAGGCAAAGAGTTCGATTCGAGCCGATCGGCATTTAAATTAAACTATAGCAACCGCTTTCGTCGGTTAGAAAATAGACTAAAATTAGTGGCCAGTTTTGCAGAGCGATCGCGCAGACTTTTGGGCCCAAACTGTACAGTTATACCTCCTTCATCAGGTCATCCGAGCGATCGAGTTAAATGGCATAAAGAAAATCGAAGTTGCTCCAGAGTGGGGAATCCGTCGCAACACCATCGACGCCACAAGTCGATGGTATTGCAACACAGGAGGCTTCCAAGCGGAGGGCCTTCTGGAAACGGCCTGGTAATGGTCACTGGCATCACAAAACACGGCGAAGTTCCGAGAGTTTGTCAAAATACACAAGCACAATAACCCAAGCTGAGATTACACAACTGTGGGAGGCAGGGCATGATTGCTTTGTACTCAGACAAAAAAAATAATTAAGAGTTGTAACCCCTATTGACATCGGCACAGTTAGCTAATATTCTTATTATTTAAGATTTAAAATTCTCCAACTATTTCCAGCAAAAACTTAATAAAGTTTTCCAGTCCGCGCCTCCCTCCATAACCACTTCTAATTCTAATGAGGAAGATTGAATCATGGCCGTATCTCTGAACAAAGGACAACGGGTATCGCTTGAAAAAATTTCACCCGGTCTCTCAGAAGTATTCATAGGACTGGGATGGGACGTTAAAGCTACAGACACGGGCTCTGACTTTGACCTAGACTCATCATTGTTCCTCTTAGGTGCTAACGAAAAATTAATTTCTGACAACCACTTCATTTTTTACAACAATCTCACAAGTCCAGATCCCGACAAATCAGTGCAGCACCTGGGAGATAATCTCACGGGGGCCGGCGAGGGGGATGATGAAGTTATCAAAATCAACCTCAAAAAAGTGCCTAATGATGTCCAAAAAATTCTTGTAACTGTAACCATCCATGAAGCACAGCAACGCCGTCAAAATTTTGGTCAGGTGCAAAATGCCTTCGTGCGGATCGTTAATGCCCAAACACAACAGGAAGCTGTTCGCTATGACTTGGTAGAAGATTATTCCATAGAGACAGCACTGATCATGGCTGAACTCTACCGGAAAGACGGCGAGTGGCGTCTCAATGCAGTGGGATCAGGTTATCAAGGTGGTTTACAAGCATTACTCGATCGCTATAGCTAATATCATTTCCGTTGTGCGATTCGTTTAACCTAAATGGGTAGGTTCTCCTATCCAGGGACGGTTAGCCTAACTCTCAACGGAGTTAGTGA
>NZ_JAUBUJ010000159.1:0-10981 GCF_036705405.1 Microcoleus sp. B13-B6 | reverse complement strand
TGAGTTTGTGTATAGAATCTTTCCTGATGTTCGCAACTCTCGCGTGTATTTTTGCTAGTTTAGATATTTATCAGTTACAGGAATAACCCGCGAACATTGGCTAAACGACTTTCAATCCCTTAGCGGAGAATACATTATTACAGAATTTGATAGTACAACTTTTAACCAAAACGAAGGTCAATCAAATGAGTCAACTCTATGACATTCTAGCAGAAATCAAAAATCAACCCACGAAATGTTTAAGACAAACTTCCCTGCCTCATCTGTTCATGTTTTTAAATGGCTACAAAATAGCAAAGCGAGATTTACGCATCACAATCACTTCAGAAGAACAGGAGTTTTATCGAGACTTTCAACCTTGGATTCAGAAAAAATTAAAAGTCAAAACCGTTAACTCTTGGGCAAACATCATTCAACTTTTCTGCATCAATGATAGAGAAGCCTTCAATTACTTTTTTGAACTACTTGCAGAATTTAACCAAGGAGAAAAACCCTCAGAACCCCCCTCCCTCAAAGAATCTACCTGGAAAAATCCTCAAGCTACACCTTCAATTACAGCAGACAACAATTTTTATCAGCTTTTAGATAAAATTAAAGCTAGACCCGCCCTTTATCTCGGCAAGCGTTCTATCTTTAGTCTGCAAGCTTTTTTAGATGGTTACACTTGTGCCTGTCGCCAACTCGGAATTCCTGTTACTGAACAGGAACAAGAATTTGCCGAATTTCAAGACTGGATAGAAAAGCAATTTAACCAGCAATCTACCCGGTCTTGGGCGCGAATTATCCTTTTTTATTCAGAAGATGAATCCCAAGCGCTTGATACATTTTTTCAGCTATTTGAAGATTTTTTACAGCACGAATCCTCGCTTGATGCCGACACAATCTCTCGCCACCAGCCGCCCCGAAAATGGTAATAAAAAGCAGCTAAATTCAATGCTTGAAAACTTATCCGAAGAAGCGCTTGCCCAACTTCGTGAAGAAGCCGAATCTTTGCACCAACAAGAAAAAAGCCCAGTATAGAACCGCTTTGAGATCTTGAGGGCGATCGCTCGCAAGCAGTTGATCGGCTTTTAGCAGTTGGGCTCTCTCGGATATTTGGTGCAGAATGTAGCAATTGATACTAAATTGCTATAAGTCCCCACTTCAGTAGCACTCCGGTGAGACCGGATTGGGGAAGAAAGCGCCGATCGAGCAAGCCGGATTGCGAAAAGGCTCCTGAGCGACTTGCAGTGATGAATGTTTGGCTCAACTTTGCCAAGAGGAGTCTAACTCGAAGTTGCAAGGGTTTTCCAGTACCTAAGAGCTGCTGAGCGGCTGATATTCATGACTTGAAAATGGGCGGAAGTCATTATAGCATTGAGTAGTTATATTACACAGCAGGCGAAACTGAAACGGTGTTGGCGGTTGATTTACTCGCTCTACACGCACTTCTACAAAACTAGGATTCCTCAAGACAAGTTCAAAAATCTCACTCTTCAAATATCGCGGACAATACCCGACAATGTAGTGGTCTTCTGTATTTAAAGTCAAGGCTTTAGAATCATAATGATTTTGAAATTCGTGAGCTAACCACAACTTTTCTCCTGTCTCTAAGCGGTTAATGCGCTCAATTGCACCCTGTGGCAAATACCGCAGTCCGTGCAAGAAAAAGTGAAGGCGATACCGCCCTTCTGAATCTGGCTCAGGAATGGGAAAAACAGTTAGAGTATCTGTTTCTCGCCGTCCACCGCTGCGGGCTAACATGGCAATTGGATCGCTTTCATGTTGAGTCAGATTTAGCCAGTGAAAAAAAATTGAGTAATCGGGGCGATTTTTCGGCATCAACCGATTAGCAAAGACGGGAAATAAGTAGGTTGATGTATATACTTCACCTAAGCGCGGAAACGAGGGCAAGGGTTCAAAACCGCACTTCTGTTGAGCTTCTAAAACGGCTTGCGTGTAGGTAAATTGGTAGTTGGTTCCGTCAAATGTTAGCCTGCCAATGGGAAACCAGGAACGGCTGTTTGGATCTTGCCAAGCCAAAAAAAGTGTTGAGTGTGTTTTCACGGTAGCGTTTTCCTCAAGTTAAGCAGTCTGTGTTGATTGAATTCAAGAATTTTTTGGGCAAACTCGGCTGCAATCAGTGAGATACGAGTGTTAGGAATTCGATTAAAAATATCCACTATATTCGCCTTTGAGATAATTTCAAGTCGCTCAAGCCATATATGCGCTGCATTCGGATAGCGACGTGCAGCGCAGTCAAATACATCAACAGTTTTGAGGGGCTTTTTGTCATCAACGCTGCCATAAAACGCTGAGAAACATTTGTTAGCATAAGTTTCTACTGGGCGTTTTTGCCTTTGTTCATCAGAGAGATCACGGCCTAAGCTAGAAGCGTGATCGTAAGTGGGTGCTAGGTGTGCTGTTTCAGATGTAGCCGACGCTAGGTGTGCTGTTTCAGATGTGGTAGACACTGCCTTATTTCGGACCACACCCCAGTTTTCGTGGTGGCGATCGCCATTGCCAATCCACGCATCTAACAGAAGATAGCCGACAAACACTTCTACAGCTTTTTGGATGCCACTGGGTACTGTCCAACCAATGGGTAAGTTCACAGATTCATCAGAGATAATTCTCAACACTAGATCAATTGTATGTTGTGACAGGTTGTAGGTTGCAAAGGTGGGGTAATTTGGCACGATGGGAGTAAGAAGTTCGTTACCGTGAACGAGGGTGCCACCGTTAGGCAAAAAGTAAGAAGAGACTACACCGAGATTCCCCTCACTCGTGGCAGCCAGTTCATAATTAGCATGAGGAATTCCCAGTAATTCGCACAATTCGGAGGCCACTTTTTCTGCCCAATCTTCGCCTAAATCAAGTCTTGCTTGTTTGTACAGGCAGCGGCCGAGTTCTGGGTGTTCAAACCAAAACTTATACTTGCTTCCCATTGCCTCAGTCTTGGAGAGTTCGTAAGCTTGAGGGGTGACAATAATGATGGGAAATTCATCAGGCATAAATTGTTCAACCTATTTCTTGCGCCGCACTCGCAGTTCACAAATATAGCAACCGCTTTCGTCGGTTAGAACACAAAGTCTGGTAGGGGTCATTCATGAACCCTACCTTGTCTATAGCAGTATGACGACTGCTATAGAACCCATTTGACATATTGTAGCGATCGGACACCAGCAGCCGATCGGATTGCAGCAACCTTACGCCTCGAAAAGCTCTTTTTTGAGGTCGTTCGCTTTAAACCCATAAAAACCGCCTCAAAGGCGTGTTCAGCCCAAGGAATTTAGAGCGTTTTTGGAGTTTTCCTAAAACAACAGAAGCCTACATTGTACCCGCAAGGCACAGTGTAGGCTTCTGTTGTTTTACTTTAAAATCCGCTTCATTTTTCCAATCCCTCACCCACCAAAGCTTCCAGTTCAGCTAACAGCTTCTCTAGTTTCTTTTGCTTTTTGGGGTCATCCCAAACCTTAGACTTTTTCACTCGCTGCAAAGCTGTATCTACGCGACTTTTAAGCGAGCGATCCGGTGCAGTCGCCTCCCCTGTATTTTGGGCTTTTAAATCGGCAATGCGCTGTTTGATTTGGGTCAGAGAGAGGTCGAGAGCGATCGCCTCTTCTAACAATTGGGAGCGCTCTGAGCTATCCTTAACTCGGGCGATCGCTCTGGCTTTAGTATACTCAATCTGTCCTTTCCGCAGCGCTCCAATCACATCATCTGGCAGGTTCAGCAACGGGAGGCGATTGGTTCGGAAACTCTCTGGAGTGTACTTCCCGACGAGTGCAAATATATCGCTTACTATTTCCCACTCCGAGCTGTGGATAACGTTATCCACACCGGCGCGTTCCGGGTGCGCGGCTGCTCCGAGCAAAGCAATAACTGACGAAGAGGTAGAGTTCAATTTCATTGCCAGCAATTGCAGAATTCCCTCAGTTTCCTCAATCGCATTCAAATCTTCCCGCTGCAAGTTCTCCAGCAGTGCAATTTGCAGAGCCTCTGTGTCTGTCAGTTCCCGAATCACAACAGGAATCTCAGTCAAACCTAACGACGAAGCGGCTCGATAGCGCCGTTCTCCCGCTACCAATTCGTACTTGTTGCCATCTATTGGGCGTACCAGGAGCGGTTGCAGAATCCCTAGCTGCTTGACTGACTCCACCAGTTCTTGCATAGCTGTCGGATCGAAATAGCGGCGTGGCTGCTGCTGGGGCAAGACAATTGTGTCTATGGAGACTAGGGAGGATGCGGCATCTTCGCTGTCGCTGGTTCCTAATAGAGCCTCAACCCCTTTGATTTGATAAGGCTGACTGTCGCGCTTTTGATTCATGCCAGAGCTAAGAGTCCTTGTGCAATAGTATCGAGTACGGCGACGGCTGGATGTTTTGGATTGTACACGGCCAGAGGTACGTGTTGCTGTGACGCATCGGCGAAAGCGACAGTCCGAGGCACGGCAGGGTAAATCGCACCAATCTTCTCCAGAGAAGTAGTAATTGACTGCAAACTTTGAAAGGCCTGTACAGTACGGGTATCGTACAGCGTCGGAATCACTCCAGCAATCTGCAATTTCCGATTAGCGCGTTTCCTGACGCGAGCAATGGTTTGCAACAGCAATTCTGTTCCTTTGAGAGCTTTATATTCAGTCTGAATCGGAATTAAGACGTGAGTGGAGGCAACTAGACTGATATAGGATAGGATGCCTAGCGAAGGAGGGCAGTCTATCAATATGAAGTCATAGTTCGAGCTAAGGGGGTCAATGACTTCTTTTAGCCGACTATCTCTCATGTCAGCCACCACCAGTTCCAGCTCTGCTCCGCTCAAATTAATATTAGAAGGGAGCAAGTCCATGTTGTGAAGGTTTTTGCGGAGCGCCGCGTCAGAACCGTTCATAATAGACTCGTAGACAGTCTCCTGTAACTCAGATGGCTCCAAGCCCATGAAGGTGGTAAGTGAGGCTTGGGGGTCCATATCTACTAACAAGACTTTTTGCTTCCGCCTCGCCAAATGGTAGCCTAAATTCATTGTCAAACTGGTTTTGGAGACACCGCCTGACTGGTTGAACAGCGCAATAATTTTGCTCATCTATTTTTAAGCACGCAATAAACGTGTTGATTCAACAACAATATTAGTGGACTGCGGCTTATTCTAGGCTAATCTTTGAAATAACTTTGAGAACCGCCTCTGAAAACTGCGATCGCAGTTAGCATTGAACTATCGCAGTTAGCATTGAACTATCGCAGTTAGCATTGAACTATCGCAGTTATCATTGAACTAGAGATGTTCAGCGCAGTCCCTACCCATAATCTTGGATTTGGGTGGGGTTCGTTCAAAGGTAGTGTTGAGTCAAATCGCTGATAATATCTAAACTCATATTGTCAACTAATTTAGTCAGAGCCACAGCAAGAGGCTTCTGCGACAGGGGAATTCGCTCAATCAACAGCCTTACCGCTTGCTCATCTCCACAAGCTGCTGCTTTATAAAGTTTCTCAATCAACTCCCTCGGCAACACAGATAGCGACTCAGGAGTCAGTTGCATAACAGGCTCATCCTGTTCGGACTTCCTAGACGACTCCTCTTCATAGATATAGCGAACTCCCAAATGAAGCGCCATCTTCTCAAAAATTACTGTTTCTCGGAACGGTTTGGCAACAAAGTCATCGAAGCCATTCGACAAAGCGAGTTTCTTGGTTTCAACAAACGCATTAGCGCTCAAAGCAATAATTTTTGTATTGGAGCCGTCAGGCAGAGAACGAATTTTTCGAGCAGCTTGAAAGCCGTCTAAAAGCGGCATTTTCAAATCCATCCAAATTAAATCCGGCTTGTACTTTTGCCACAATTTAACAGCCTCAGTTCCGTTATCCGCAAACCACAAAAGAAAGCCGGCTGACTTCAATATCTGAGTTAGTAGCAACCGATTTGCAGACTCATCGTCCGCTACCAGAATGCGATAATTTTGTTGGTTGGGTGCCAGTCCATTCACTTGTTTTTGAGGCTGGATGTCACGGACTTCGCTCTGTGTTGCACGACTCACTTTAATGTAAAAACTGAAAACCGTTCCTTTCCCCACAGAACTTTTGACCTTGATATCGCCACCCATCAGCTTGACGAAAGAGCGGCTGATGGGCAATCCCAAGCCCGTTCCCGTTTGTGATTTCCTGCCAGTTGCTGTTTGCACGAACGGCTTGAACAAACTGCTAAGCTCGTCAGGCGCAATACCAGGACCTGTATCCTTCACTGAGAACTGGAGAAAGAATTTGGGTAACGGTTTTTTTGCCAGCGGCTGAAGGCATTTTACAGTCAGCTTCACCCTACCCGCCTCAGTAAATTTAACAGCATTACCCAACAGATTAATCAAAACTTGGCGCAGCTTGCTTTCATCAGTTCGGACGTATTGCGGTACATCTTTCCGGAGTTCAAAAACAAGTTGCAATCCCGACGACTGAGCTTTGAGTTGGAACATCCGTTCTATGTCCTTGAGCAAACTGTACAAGTCAACAGCAGTTTCTTCGAGGGTGATTTGACCTGCTTCAATTTTGGACAGCGACAAAATATCGTTGATTAGTTTCAACAAATGCTCGCCACTGCGATTGATAATATCTAAACTCGACTGCTGTTCCGGTGCAGTTTTTTTAGAGTTCACAAGCAAGTGAGCAAAACCGATAATCGCATTCAGAGGCGTTCTCAATTCGTGGCTCATGTTAGCCAGAAAGGTACTTTTAGCGCGATTGGCGCTTTCGGCGGCAATTTTAGCTTGTTTTAGTTCCTTCGTTGTCTGTGCAACTTGCCGCTTTAAATCGCCGGAATATTCTTCTAGCCGCTGGCGAGATGCTTTTAACTGGCAATTCATGCGCTCGAAAGCACAGGCTAGGGCTTCGAGTTCGGCAACGCCGCTACCTGAAACTGTTGAGTCGAAGTCGCCGCCAGCTATCGCCTCTGTTGCCGAAATTAACCGCAGCAGCCGCTGTTCTATTCTTAGGGAAATGGACAGCAAAAGGCAGATAGAAAGAATCAAAGCCAGCAGCACGAGCAAAATAGTGTTGCGAGTATTGGCCTGAACTTTTTCCGTGAAGTCCGTTTCGGGTACAACTGCCACAATCAGCCAATTTAAGCCTTTCGAGTTTTCAAAAGGTCTGACTTGCAGCAAGTATAATGAGTTGCTGGCAGTAAAGTTAAGATTTTGGCTGCTGTTAATAGCAGCGAGGCTGCCATAATGTTTAAGCAAATACTCTGTGGAAAGCTGGATTACTTTTTGTTGCAGAGCTTGGGCGCGAATTCGCTGCTGGGAGTCAACAGAAATAGACGGTTTTAGTTCAGTTACCTCGTTCCAAGCAACTAAGTGTCCCGAACGGTCTAAGATAAAGGCTTGACAGTTAGGGCTGATGTGGAAATCGTGCAAGTTGAATGTTGAGGTTGGGGTGGGAAAAGCAGGATTTGTTTTTTGTTGAGGCAATATTGTTTTTGGAGAGTCTGACCCATTTCTTTTCCCATTTGGTTTGATTGTGACTCCGGCTGTTTGACTTGGGCGAAGTTGGTTTACCGAACCAGTTTGCATTTTTTTATAAGTCCCTTCTCCTTTCCCAACCCCAACCCCTTCTTTTAAGTAGTTGTCAAGGCGGTCAGAGATGCGGCTCGTTGCTTCTCCCAATAGCTGTGCAACTAAGTCATTCATTGTCTGCCGCCCTGTTTGAAAAGAAAGCCATCCGGTCAGACATAGTAAAGTCGAAATCAGGAGAGCGTTGGGGACTGTAAGCACAACGCGCAGCGGGAGGGCAGACTTTTTTTGAACTGAGCTTTTTGGGCGGAACATTGGTTAAAAAAAGGGAGTGCGAATGAGGGAAAAAACGTTCTTCCGAGAAAGTATTACTGCCGAACCGTTCAAAAAATACCTATTTAAGATGTCTTTTCAAAACTGATAACTCAGCTTTGCGTTGAGTAGGAAGTAAAAGAGTTATCCCCTCTCACTCACCATCCCTGCTCACTCTCATTATGCTGTTTCACTAATTGCTATTATTAATAGCGCAGCTTCAAAGCAATCAGAATCAGTCAAAAGCCATAAGTTCTCAGAGCGAGCGGTTAGTGACACAGGCTCCAACCTGACTCAGCGCGGGCAGTATTGAGGAGAGGATTCGCATCTCAACTTTTCGATAATCGGATGGGTAATAGGAAGTTAGGAGACAGTCAGTCAAATTCTCTCCCACTCCCTATTCCCTACTCCCCATTCCCCATTCCCGTTACCTATTCCCGCAGCTCCGGCTCCAATCAAAAAGCAGAGCGACTTTTAAGAAGCCGAGTAGTTCGGGCTGTTGGCGGTTGTCGCTGTTGAAATCTTGTTCCAGGGTAGTTCAATTCTTCTCGTGCAATGCGGCTCAGCTCGACAATCACAGACAAGTCTACTCCGGCTCGTGCAGCAGCATCTGCCGCCGATAGATTCTGATTTCTTACCAGAGCTAAAAATTGCCGCACGCTGTAGACTACTGGGTCGTTGGCTGCTGTGTAGCCTTTTTGAATGGCAATCAGCAATCCTTTTTCGACATCTGATACTGCGGGGGCGCGACCTCTATCAACGTTCACAGTCGGCTCCATTCTTGGCGTGACGGGAGCGATGCGAATTCCTAAGTGTTCTGGTTCTTTGTTGGTAGGAACGATGTTGAAGTTGTAAAGTCGCTGTTTCCCTTTTGAATCTACAGTTTTGATTGAAAGGTTAGTGATGGTAGCTGTGGTAGCTCCCGGAAAATTGAGCGCTTGAATGGGACGCAAGAAAACAGTTTTGGCTTGGCCGCTTGCCAACTGTGCATCGGTGCTGAAAACTATTTTTGAGGGGTCGGCAATTAAAACGTAGGCCAGAGCTTCGTCGGTTGAACTGAAGTCGATCGCACTCGCGCGACCGGGATAGACTAAAATATCGATCGCACTATTGACGGCAATATCTCGACCCACAGTTTGATAGCCTGTTACTCTTGATTGAGCAAAAGCACAGTTGGGGTAGCTTGCAGTAGCGAACACTGCTGTGAACAAAAGCCCTCCGAGGGAAAGCATTCTTGGGGATTGGATGCGATTCGTCATGGCAGTTATTCGTTGATGTGGAGAAAATTGTTGACAGTAGAAACGGGGATTTCCTTTACTAATCGCCGCAGTCGCGTTGGGGCGACTTAACCGTTTACCGACGGTTTGGTTATCGGTAAATGTTGAGAAAGCTGTTAACAGTAATAGAAACCGGGGTTCCTTTATTAACCACAGCTACATTGGGGCGGTTTAAAAGTTCTTCAGTTGCTCTATCTGAGCGGCTTTCCATCCGTTTTGCCAGGGGGCTGAAGAAGCCATCGAGGACGGCTGACCAAATTTGGGGGTCTCGACTTTCAACGGTGGTTGTACTGCTCCCAAACCTACCGCTAATACTGCTAGAGCTCCTGACTTTAGGGTCTGCGAACACTTGACCGACTCGTCCAACTCCCGACAGCACTGCGGTAAGGATATCCTGTCCGGCAATATCTGAACCTGGGTCGAAGTAGCCTGAAGCAATCAGCGGCTGTCCGCCCTCTCCTGCAATCAAAATTGCGCCTTCTGGAATGGGCTGCTGTTTAATCTGACCGTTTCTATCAGAGTAGACGAGCGCTACAGCACTAGCTTGTACCATGCGATTGGTTTTGCTGACGGTGTTGGCTTTGACAATGACAACTGTGCCGGCAGGAAAGGCAATAGAGCCGTCAGTTGCCGTTACGTCGGCTGTGAGAGTGACGGCAAATTTGTCGTAAAGCTGTTTGCCTGAGCCTTCATCCCACAGCAGGGGAACCGAAACTACGCCGTTGGCTGTGGTTCCAAGGGGAACCTGAGCTGTTTGGGAGGTTGAGGAACTTTGGGGCGTGCGGTTGAGAATGCCTTTTGCCCCTAGGGAGTTTACTTGTTCCAGAGTTGGGGAATTTGTTAAGGCAGAAGCCTCTGGAGCAGTTTCTGGGGAAAGGGTTTGAAATTCTGTATCAGGCAAGGACGTTCGGCGAGCGCTCAGTCGAGCCGCAGTCTCGATTGGGCTATCGGTAGAATCGGAACTTGTTTGGGGGGAAAGGGCAGCCGGAGTTAATTGGTTAGTCGAGTTTTGGGAGTTATCAGTGGTTTCGAGGCTGTCCTCTGCTGGGGGAAACTCCGGGTGTAGCCTTTCCTCGCTGACGTTATTTGGGCGGTTATATAATTCTTGTGGGATTTGCTCGAAAGAAACGTATGAGGGTTGCGACTTTTGGTTGCCGACATTGACTGTTAGGAATTCAGTTGTGGGAGCTGGCTTTGTCAGAGCGGCGGCGGTAGCACTTGTTGTCGCTGGAGTGCTTGGTGTTGCACTCACGGCATTCGCTATTCGGTTAGGGTCAAAATTTCCCCTAATTTGTCCGAGTTGAGCGAGTTGGTTCCACCGCTCAAACGGGTCGATTTTTTCTTCTGTTGGAGTTGGAATTAAAGGTGGGGGTATTAACGGTTTGGGTATGGGGGCTGGTGGGGGCGCGGGTGTTCTTTGCGGTATGGGTGCAGGTACTGTTACCGTCCGCACTACTGTTCGGGGTGCGGGTAGGGGTTCGCGTAGAGGAGTAGGTGGCGGTGCAGCGCTCCGGGTAGCGACTAGACGCGGAGTTCGCGGAGTTCGTGGGGTTCTTGACGGTTTGGGCGACGGTTCTGTTTTGGGTTTTGCGGTTTTTTGCGGTTTTTCGGCTAACAGTTTTTGTTGGTCTTGGTAAGCTAATTTAGCCAGCAACTCCGGTTTTTCATCTTTAATGGTGCCAGAAGAGCTTTCTTTTGGTGTTGATTGTGCGATAGGTTCGCGAGGTGATTTAGGCTTGATAAATTGCCAAATCAGCAGTCCTAGCAATAGTATTCCACCAGTCAATAGCAGTATTGTCACTGCTCTAGGAACGCCTCTTTCGGAAACAGGCGGGGGCAGTGGTCTTTCCTCATCTTGAGCGAGTTGATATTGAGTTTCAAGTGTTAGGGGTGCATTGGGGTCGAAATTAGCAATGAAGTT
>NZ_JAUBUJ010000158.1:0-11018 GCF_036705405.1 Microcoleus sp. B13-B6 | reverse complement strand
AATACGTAAATACCACATTTTTTATATTTGTCTTTTTGTCAAGTACAATTTATACTAAATTAGATGAGCTTACCCTGTTTGGTCTAATGGCGATCGTTATTCCGGGAATTGGCTTTATGGAAAATATTATGGCTATGGAATATACACATGGGCTAATGGCAATCGCTTTGAAGGGCAGTGGCAGAATGACAAGGCCAACGGTTTAGGAATAATTATATATTCTGATGGCACTCGTAAATCAGGAAATTGGAAAAATGGTGAGTTAATTTCATCACCTAGCCCTTCACCAAGTCCCTGATAGTAAAAAACACGCCCTTGAATTACGATCGCCCCTTCACTCCTAAAAGCGCTCGCACCTCATCACCCTCACCTTTCTACAACCTTCTCCCATCGCCTGCTTTAAAGGTTTTTGAAGCGCGATCGCCCTTAACAAATAATAAAAAGCCCGATCGCTCAATCGTCCCTTAAAGCCGACAGTGTTAAGGAATGAAAATCCGACCAACTCCTATATAGTTTTCGATGTAAAGTACAAGCTCAATCAAGCGATCGACACATTGCTCCCGATAGTCACGCTCAGCCACTCGATCGATGTTTCCGAGAGTAACAACAGGTAGCGAAGTTGGTGAACTTTCTTCACGAATAACTTGCTCTAACGAATCTGTTCCTTTCATACTGCGATTTGCTGTCAGCAGAATCATCTGGTTGTCTTGAGCAAATCGCCAAACTATTCGATCGCTACTATTAATTGGTAACTGAACTTCTTCAAAAATCACGAAGCGAATCGATAGTAAATCAAGCCAACCTCCGGCAGTTATGCTGCCAAAAAGCATGAGAGCTTGCCCCTCAATATTATGGTCAATTATAAAAATCATCAGCTTGATACAGCAAGTCTAGCTTTTCGTGCCTGAAGTTTTGCCCAAGCTGCCTCTCGATCGGGCTTTGGCGGCATTCCTGCAATCTGAGCGAGTCGATCGCGATTGCGATCTTCCCAATACTGCCGGATTTCTTCTGCCTGTTGCAAAACTATTTGATACTCTGCCTCTACTTCAGTACGATTTGCTTCAATATAGGACATTGCTGCGTTGAATTGTTCGTCGGTTATGTAAAACTGATTGTGGATTAGCTTGGGTGGATAGCCAGCGCAGATGTAATCCATGAGTTGATAAAGTGTAATCCGCGTACCTGCGATCGTGAGTCCGCGCTCGGTGCGAATAATGGTTGATTTTCCGCTTGATACCGAAGTCATAGTTGTAACCTTTAAGCGATTATCTTCATTTTACCTTACTGTATCGACTCATAAATTCTCGCCCTCCAATTCAAATCCCTTCCACTCCATCATACTTTCAAAGATTCTCGCTGCTGCTCCCTAGAAGGCACTCCATAAGCAGTATGAGGTCTAACATCAGGCGGTTGAAGCCCCAAAACAATTGATTTAGCCGGAACTCCCGCTGCAACTAACTCCTCAGCAATCAGGCGATCGGTATTATTTGCTTGAATCCACACCTGAGAGTCAATAATATCAATATGAATCACGCAATGGTGAATGCGCTGCTCGTTAAACCAACCTATATTTATTAACATATAGCGGTCATTTTCCAAATCAAAAATTATTTCATTTTGGGTTCTACTGTCAAAAACGGGAATCTCAGCGTATTCAGTAAGGAGCTGCTTAACAAGTTTGCGATAATTATTTAAGCTATCCATTGTACTATTTCCTCTATTTTTTGGTTGAAAACAACCAAATTTAGACGGTTATTATCTAGCAATATCTGACCCAAATTTTCTCCTTCACAAAGCTCTGTAAAAGCATTTAGTGGAATTGCCAGATACAGTTGTCTTTCTGATTCCGTCCGTTTTAAGATGTCATAGTAAAGAGTATATTGACCCAAAGCTTGCTCTAAATCTGCAATTCTAGACTCTCCGATCAAACTTTTAACTTCAACGGCTATCTTGCGATCGTTGTTCTTAGCAACTAATAGCTGTTCGGCACCAAGATCGATAGGTTTCTCTTCGCCCAAGCCAAGGTATACGGATCGTGGGTAATTGTCCAGCCAGCCTTAATGAGAGCCTGTTTGACAACTTGATGATAAATGTCTCTTGCTGGCACGATCGCTCTCTTTTGCGATCGAGGTTGACACTGACTATTATTTATAATGTGCAGAAGTCTCAACCATTATTCGAGAAATTCAATCTGAAACAACACGATCGCCCGTTAGCGAAGCCCTCGAAGAGGATCGCCCTACCCAAATAGTCCTGCACCCACGTCGAGGCCAGAAACCGGGTTTATTCGTAGATTTCTAGTTGAGAATATGCGATTTTTCATAGAAACCCGGTTTCTTCGCGTAAGTCCCACCAAATCAAAAATATTGCCACTGTCTAAATATAATTAAAATTTGTTAAGATTAACTCGACCTCAGCGCCGGCATCCCATCCGCCGCTAAACCTGCCCTTCCCCAGTCCCTACAACAATGCTGCGACTCGAACACATCAGTAAAATTTACCCCACAGGCGTCGTACTCAAAGATGTCACCTGGGAAGTCAAACCGGGCGATCGCATCGGCTTAGTCGGCGTTAACGGTGCCGGTAAATCCACCCAACTCAAAATCATCGCCGGCGAAATAGAACCCACCGCAGGCGAAGTCATTCGCCCCGCCAGCCTCCACATCGCCTACCTCTCCCAAGAATTTGAAGTCGATCCAACTCGCACCGTCAAAGAAGAATTTTGGCGCGCCTTCAGCGAAGCCAACGAAGTCCACGAATCCCTGATGCAAGTCCATCGAGACTTGGAAAACTCCTCCCCTGAAAATCTCGACGAACTGATCCACAAAATGGATCGGCTGCAACGGCAATTTGAAGGCTTAAACGGCTACGGTTTAGAAGCCCAAATCGAGAAAATTCTGCCCGAAATCGGATTTGAACCCGAAGATGGCGATCGATTAGTCAGCGCCTTCAGCGGCGGCTGGCAAATGCGGATGAGTTTGGGCAAAATTCTCCTGCAAAAACCCGACATCCTGCTGTTAGACGAACCTACCAACCACCTCGACTTAGAAACGATCGAATGGCTGGAAGTATACCTCAAAGGGCTGACAACCCCGATGGTAATCGTATCCCATGACCGCGAATTTCTCGATCGGCTCTGCACCCAAATCGTCGAAACCGAACGCGGCGTTTCCAGCACCTACCTTGGCAACTACTCCTCCTATCTGCTGCAAAAAGCAGAAGCCAGAGAAGCCCAACTCAGCGCCTACGAAAGCCAGCAAAAAGAACTCGAAAAACAGCAAGCATTCGTTGAAAAATTCCGCGCCAGCGCCACTCGCAGCACCCAAGCCAAAAGCCGCGAGAAACAGTTAGACAAAATCGAACGCATCGAAGCGCCCACGGGCGGATTAAAAACTTTGCATTTCCGCTTTCCCCCGGCACCCCGCAGCGGCCGCGAAGTAGCCATAATTGAAGACTTGGTGCACACCTACGGCGAAAAAATCCTATTTTTGGGAGCCGACTTATTAATTGAAAGGGGCGATCGTATAGCCTTTCTCGGCCCCAACGGCGCGGGCAAATCCACCCTGCTGCGACTGATTATGGGTTTAGAAAAGCCTTCTGAAGGTACAGTCAAATTGGGAGGCCACAACGTCGTCCCCGGTTACTTTGAACAGAATCAGGCAGAAGCCTTAGATTTGAATAAAAGCGTGATGCAAACGATTCACGACGAAGTACCCGACTGGAAAAATGAAGAAGTTCGGACTTTGTTGGGCCGTTTCTTATTTACCGGCGAAACAGTATTCAAACAAGTTGGCGCTTTAAGCGGCGGCGAAAAAGCCCGCTTAGCTTTGGCAAAAATGCTGTTGACTCCTGTGAATTTGCTGATTTTGGACGAACCGACAAATCACCTCGACATTCCGGCGAAAGAGATGATGGAAGAGGCGATTCAGAATTATGACGGTACCGTAATTATCGTTTCGCACGATCGCTATTTCATTTCCCAAGTCGCCAACAAAATAGTCGAAATCCGGGATGGAGAGTTTCGCCCTTATTTGGGAGATTACCACTACTATCTCGATAAAATAGCCGAAGAAAAAGAGCTAGCAAAAATCGCCAAACTTGAAGCTGAAAAAGCGGCTAAAAAAGCTGAAAAAGAAGCGAAGAAAAAAGCAACAGCTAAGCAAAAATAAAGCGGCAACGGTCGTAGATAAACCTTACATCTGCGTTTATCTGCGTTCATCTGCGGTGAGAAATAAAAAATCCCTATTTCTCACCGCAGATTCTATTAATAATCTGATTCGCCTGCGACTCGTAACTCCCACCAAACAAATTAAAATGATTCAAAATGTGATATAGATTATATAAAGTTTTGCGCTGCTCGTAGCCTCCATCCAACGGCAAAACCTGATTATATCCTCGATAAAACTGCGGCGCAAACCCGCCAAATAACTCCGTCATCGCGATATCAACTTCTCTATCTCCAAAATAAGTTGCCGGGTCAAAAATGACCGGTTCCCCCGCAGATGTCACCCCCGCATTTCCCCCCCACAAATCTCCGTGAACTAGCGAGGGTTGAGGTTCATAACCTGCTAACAACTCAGGAATTACCTCTAATAAACGTTCCCCTTGTGGAAAATGACCACCCCGACGCCTAGCCAATTTTAACTGATAACCAATCCGATGTTCGGCCCAAAATTCTGCCCAATTGGCCGTCCAATTATTAATTTGTATAGTTGAGCCGATCGTATTATTAATATCCCACCCAAAACCACCCCTGAGCAAGCCCGAATTAGGCTCTTCTCCACCCCTTAGCAAGGTAGAATTAGGCTCTTCTCCCCCCCTTAGCAAGGGGGGGCTGGGGGGGGTGTATTTGTGCATTTCGGCGAGTTTTCGCCCCATTTCTTCCCAAGCTCGATCGCCCCCGCGACTTCCCAAATCCAGCCATTCCAGCACAATGTAAGCTGAATTCCCCTCAGATCCCCAGCAAATCGGCTCAGGTACTCGAATCGTCTGGGTTTCTCCCATTTGCTGCAAACCCAGCGCTTCAGCTTCAAACATCGCGACTTGGGAAGCTTGATTGATTTTCACGAAGTAAGTGCGGGAACTGCTGCTGATAGCATAGCCTTGATTGATGCAGCCGCCGCTGACAGAACGCCGATTGTCGATCGAAAATGTTTCTCCGGTTGTTTCACAGATGTGCGCGGCAATTTTCTCCCACATAGCATGAAATCGTGTTGAGGGTTGAGGGCGATCGTAATTAGTTTAACAGCTAGAGTAACAAATATCGCCAATCAAGCTTTGGTAAATTATCCAGCACTTTGATTTAAAACTGCCTCAATTTGCCTTTCTATTTCTTGAAGTTCCCGACGTTTTTCAGCCAGCCAAACTTTTTGGACCTCGCATTCTGCTTGATTTTGGCGATCGCGCTTTTCCTGCTGTTCTAATAAATTATCCCACAGAGAGATTGCTTGTGCGATCGCACCGCTAGCTGTTTTATGTCGTTCGTCAAATACTGCTTTAATTCTTTCTTTTATCTTCTCAAGAATCGACTCCTTAGATTCCTTAAATTTCTGCAACCCTAACTCACAAACTTTTTGCTTGATCTGAGAGTGAATTCCATCTACATCTAGCATCCCCAGCCCAAACGATCCACCTGATGCAGCAGCTAACCCTGCTAAAATAACTGGAATGATACCAACTCCTGCAAACGCCAGCAATGCAGCCGCGACGGCTCCACCAAGACCTAAACCACCCAAAAAACCTCCAGCACCTCCAATATCTGAGTTGATTGATGAAGCGATATCTAGTCCATCGATACCAATTCCACCCAGATTTCTTGCGGCGAAGTTATTGAATTGAGTAACAAGGCTAGTGCTAAGTTGCAGATCCAACTGTTGAAAATCTTGTCGAATTGCAGAAATCTCTTCATTAATTTTGCTGTCTAAAATTGCTATTTTTTGTTTCAATATAAACTGCAATTTTTGGGCGCTCCAGTCATCAATCTCTTGTGTTAGTTCCTTCACAAATTGATTGGCATAATCTTGGATCAAGTGGTTTTGGCTCCAAATCTGATTGTGCTCCGAAGTCCATTCCTTACTTTTGGTAGCCATGCGATCGTCCAATATTTTCACCCATTCATTCCAAGAAGATTCAATAGCTTTTCCTACAGATTCATCCCTCAGTTCATTAGCTAAAAGTCTAATCTTAACATCCCGGCCGCTTGCTTCCGCCATTTGTTCAAAAATCTTCGCCTTATCTCCTTGAGAAACAGTCAAGTTTCCTTCTAGAATTTTCCTATCTTGAGTCAATTCATCGCAGCCAGTATTAATAATTTGCTTAATTCCGGCGGCGGATTGGTTAAGTGCGATCGCCCCTCGTTCAACGGTCAAAAACTGTTCCAGAGATTTAGTAAAATCCTGAAAAGATTTCACATACTCATTTTCCGTCCCGTCCAAAATCGCATTGAGTGCAGATTGAGCCGAAACAAAATGAATCCGGTTTTCACCAGCGATAAAATTTGGTTTTTTAACAAAGTTTTCTACCTTTCCTTTTACCTGTTGACGGCTTCCTTCCCGACGCAGCAAATCAGCAAAATTAACTAAAACAAAAATATTCTTCGCCGCTTCATCATCTTTCCCCGGATTCAACTTGTTTTTCAAATCCAAAAGCAGTTCCCGCTCTGTTTTTGTCAAAACATTTTGAGCGTTAGTCAAGAAAATCACCGCATCAGTTGTTTTGAGAACCTGTTCGGTAACTAACGTGCGTTCCGCGTGTTCGTTCAATCCGGGAGTATCAATAATTTCTACACCATTGCTGCACAATTCTAGATTTGGATGCTCGAAAATGATTTCTTCGATTTCTGACTTGACAATTTCATCTCCAAAAGAACCTAAAGCCGCTTCCTCAGAAATCGAGGCTTTATCTTGATATTGCTCAGGTGAAATCTCCTCTTCACGTCCGTCTTTGTATTTGCAGATCACCCGCTGCTGCGGCCCGTATTTCAAAACAGTCACCGTACCGCTACAGGGAATATCCCGCACCGGTTGAATTTCCTCGCCCAGCAAAGCATTAAGTAAAGTAGATTTTCCTTTACTAAACTCGCCGACAACAGCAACGCGAAAACATTGAGATTTCAATCTCTGAGATACTTTCGTTACTTCTTCTGTTAAATTAGGAGATAGCACGTTGCGATCGATTCCATCTTGCAGAGTTAAACCTAGTTTTCCACAAACAGCATCCAGTTGTTGCCGATACTCCTGAAACTTTTTCAACTCCTGATATGACGAGACTGACTGTTTTTGATTTGTTCGCTGTTTGGGTTTGGGTGGCAAATGTTCGATAATGTGACTAGCCGCACGGATAAATAAAGAATCGAGAGCTTGAAATCGTGCTGGATCTAGTAACGAGTGAACTTCTGCTAAAGCTGCTGTATCGCTTATTGCTTGACTGCTAAAACTCGCTTCCAAAACAGTCAAAAATCGCCCATCGATTCCGAGTCTGTTGGCGATGTTTTGCAAATACTGTCTTTCGCGATCGTCTATTGTCCCATCTGCCGCCGACATTTGATACCCAAAACTAATCAGCAGTAGTTTTTCCTCCTCAGAAAAACACGCAGTCAGCGCCAACAACACCGTCACTTTATTGTAAACTTGCCGGTCTTGCACGCTCTTAACCATCGGCATTACCAATGGGCGCAAACTGTTGTTAGCGGGGATAAGTTCCGTAAAAGTTGTCCGCAATCGCTGCTTTTCCTCAGCACTTACCGTACCGTCGGCATGAATGACTCCCAACAATACCGTCACTAGCGCCGCCAGAAAAAGCAGAGGCGGAGTAATATCCTCTTTTCGTAGTCTTTGCCCAGTCAGCAGCGAAACAAGCTCAACCGTTTGCGAACTAATTAGCGAAGTGTCCATTTGCAGGGCCTAATGATAATTTTTTTTATTTAAATTATCATAATATATTAGTTATTCTGTGGTTTGCTACCAGGGTAAAAATTGATGATGAACTTTGTATTTCCCGCAGCGGTACAGGCTGCGATCGAGGCTGGCAAGTACGCACAAGTGTTTACATCTACTGGAGTGCCGATCGGCATGGCGAGAGATGCAGCGACGGGACAGTTTGCGGCCCATGCCGTCGGCGCGGCCCTCAACAATAGCCCTCTCTCCCCCTTAGTCTCTCCCATGCAGCTTGTTATGGGCGGCTTGCAGATGCAGCAAATGCACATGGGCTTTCAAGCCGTCCAAGCCAGTTTGGGCGTGCTGCAAGCGACAACAGCCGTCATTGGTGTTGGAACTTTCGCCGGGGTAGCCTTGTCGGCGGTGAATTTGCACCAGACATTGAAACTAAAAAAAGCAGTTGAAAAGCTGGAAGTTAAAGTAGAAAACGGTTTCATCAATTTAGAACAACTTTTGAAAGGCCAAGGTGCGGAAATTAAGCAATTAATTTCCGAAGTTGTTGCAGATATAAAATTTGAGAACCACCGTTTAGTCTTAGTGCAGGCTTACGGGTTATTTAATCAAGCAATTCAACGAATGCGATCGGCTTTGCGACTGGAAGATATCAACCGCCGCAATGCTGAAATTGATGCGGCGCGGGGGATGTTGTTTGAAGCTTTAGCCGATTACAGAAACCCGCATTTGTTGGCAGAAACCTGTGCGGCGGGACAGTTGCGCCGATTAGAGTGCGGTTGGGCGATCGAGCAAAGTATTATCGGCACGTATCAGGTGCAGAATGAATTTGGTGCTGCGGGCGATCGGCTTTCTCAACTGCAACAAAAAATCCGTCAAGACGGCCTCGGTATTATAGACTGTTGTGACTCAGACGAAGAGCTTGACTTTCTTTTTCCTGAAATTACGCGAATTCACAATCACGATTTAGCCGCATTAGACATTTGGCAAAATCAGATTGAATGGATTAAATCTTTGCCGCCAAGTGAGTTAAAGCAGTTGCAAAGTGCTGATTTTAATAAATCTGACTCGGCTGTTAAGGTGGAGAAAAACTCAGCCGCAACAGCTTTAGCAATCCCAGACGAACAGTTATTTTATGAAAATTTGCGGCCGAAGTCTCATTTTTATGCGCTTCGCACTCAACTGGAATGGATGCTCGATCGGCAGCGACGTGAAAATTATGAAGATTATATCATTAAGCAAGGGCAAATAGCGGGTCATAAAAGTTTAGTAGCGTCGAATTTGGAAAAAGCCTCTGATTTTGCTGTTGCTAATCTCTTTTACTACTTCAGAGTCCGAGATGAATCGGAAGAGGAATTAGAATTAGATGCCGATCGAACTACACCTGATACCAATACTCCTACCGTTGTTGCAGAATCTTCCCCAAGCGATAAGGTTAAGCAGCAAATTTATGAAAAAGTCAAAGCCGTTGTTGCCGAGCAGCTAGAAATTGATGCAAGTGAAGTCACCATCAACGCTAATTTTGCCAAGGATTTAGGAGCCGATTCTCTCGATGCAGTAGAGCTAATTATGGCAATCGAGGAGGAATTCGACATTGAAATTCCCGATGAAGTTGCGGAGAAAATAGAAACAGTTCAACAGGCTGTTGATTACATTTACAAAAAAGTTGCTGTTTAAAAAGCAAAGACAGTAACCAAGTTCAAATTCCTGAAACAGAAAAAAGCACTAGAAAGACTTAAAGGTTTAATGTAATACCAACTCAGAAGAGCGATCGGTGTAGGTACACAGCACTGCCGTTTCCCTACCAGGAACTCAGGCACAGCGGAAAACAAATTCTGTACGAGCCATGTCATTTTTAGTACAACAATAATCAAAGAAAATGAAGTCTAAATCAGTTACACAAATCAGCGGTCTTCCCGGTCAATTAGTCGGTGCAGTTCCACTCCGAACCAGTGGAACTGGAACTCTTAAAATTATTGGGGACACCTTACAAGGAAATTTCACTTCATTTTTTGGCTTAGAAATCAAAGAAATTGTCATTCCCATTCAAAATGTCAAAGCAGTTGAAATTGGGGAAGGCTGTACTTGGTGGCTGCTCGGGCTCGGAATTTTAACCCTCGGTTTCTTCTTCATTGGTATTATATTTATTGTGTTGGCTTTTGTTGTAAAACAGCGTTATATTGTCATTTATACAAGTAGAAATAATCTGATTCTATTTTGTGCAAAAAATGATAAAATCAACCAGTTTCGGAACGAAATTATAGAAGCTTGTCGTCCTAAACTGAGCTATATTTCCCGACCCTCTCAGTCTCCACCAGCGCCACCTTCTTTAGCCAAAGTGATTGATACTTAGCTAAATTTACCAGGGCGATTGCTATTTCTACCAAAGTGCGATCGGCTCTTCTCTTGAAGAAAGCACGAAGCGCGGTTAGAACAAAAAAGTTAGGGACATACAGTTTAAGGAGTAAAAATCTAATGCAACTAATTTTGGCAGAATTTTGTGGACGCTGGGGCTGTTCTTGGTGGGAGAACATTATCACCATCATCTTGGTTAGTCTGAAGGGTAAGGGTGCTGTACTATTGCTGGGATTATTGCTGATGTCGATATTTTTGGTCGTTCTAATATTGCTAGTAGGCTTGATAACAGCTTTTGAATTTATTGCTAGTTTTGGGAGAGACAAACAACAACCCCAAAACCCAAACAATTCTCATGAACAGGATCAAAGCATTTTATCAGCAGGAGCTAAGTTTGTCGGTCGTAGAGGAGCTAAATATTTGGGTCGTAAATTGAGAGAAGTAAACAAACATGAAGATATGAACAATCAAGATTAGTCTCAGCAAAGAGATAAACATAACAACAACCCAGATCGGTATCCTTTCTCTATTTTTTGTTTAATCATCTCAACAAACAAGGCCCTTTTCTTGATATCAGAAAGAGGCTTTATCTTATTATAAAATCCCAGGCATCGATCTATTTTCTCAGGCAGTGACCCGCCAAATATCTTCGCCACATGGGGATTTAACAACCGAGTTGAGGATGGAATCGGATTGGTGGCAGTGCGTCTGTGTAGAGACGGAAAAAAAATAAGGGTAAAAAACCCTGAAGACTGCAGAGAATTAAGTCATCATCAT
>NZ_JAUBUJ010000157.1:0-11092 GCF_036705405.1 Microcoleus sp. B13-B6 | reverse complement strand
CCAAAAAGGACGGGCGGGACGCCCATCCCACAATAACAATTAAAATTGTAAGTTATTTAATTCGCGATCCTTAGTCGTAAATTTTATTCCCGATCGCCAAACTTGCCGATCGAGTTTCATTTTTCTGTTTTCTGTTTTTTTCTACTGTGCCGAATTCCGGCGCGCAACGGCAAAAAAAACCGATCGAACCCAGCTAAATACTTAAATCATTTTATACCACCGATCGACCTTGTACAAATATCGGTTTTGCGTCCAACAGCCGCTGCTTTATCAGTTACGAAGCCTGTGGCGTATCGCTGACACTCGATGCTTGCGTGGCGGACTCGGCAGATCGATATCCGTAGAAATCTATCCGGTAGTCTACAATTTTGACACCCGTTTGCTCTTGGATTAGCTCGATCAAGTCGATCGGCAGTTCCACATGAACGTCGAGAATCTGAGCCGTATCAAGACAATTGACGTGAGAGTGAGAGTCGCTGACATTGCCGTACAAGCGTCCCTCCGAGCGTTCTATGCACTCAATAATCCCTGCTTTCGACAAAGCTTCTAGATTTTGATACACAGAAGTATGCCCGATCGAATGCGCTTGTTTGTTGAGGCGATCGTAAATTTCGCGAGCCGAGAGGTGTTCTTTTGCCTCCCACAAAAGTTCTAGAATAAATCGACGCTGGCGGCTCAAGCGCATTCCCATCGCCTGACAGCGGTTTAAAGCATCTTCTAATGAACTAATTGGTTTCACAGCTACCGCCTTATAAAGCCTGCTCGATTTTTTATTCTGGTACAATATTGCACGCCTACATATCCACTAATTCTAACGCAGGGTTGCCCAACAGTAGAAGGTAGAAGGCAAAAATATCGAGTGAGTGAATTTTTTCTAGTTGCTGCTCAACTCCGGCTGCCAGCACCCCCAGACAATTATCCCCCTCAGAAATATTGCTTTGATTCTATCTTCTACTGCCAAAACTCCTAGTTCGAGGATTTGATGGCGTTAACCAATAACTTGGCGATTTCCGAGAGTTGCTTTTTGTTGAAAGTTTTGAGCAAAAGCTTGACTACCGCCTTCGGTTCGGCTGGAAGTGCTACTTGCTTCGAGGCTGCTGCTGGGGCTGCTGGAACGGCTGGGGGGCTTGCCTCTGCTGGTTTTGGGCTTGCTGCCAAAAGTAGCAAATTTTTACTCGGAACGATCGTCTTGACTTTCCCCACTTGTACTAAATCGCCAGCTTCCTTGAGTTCTTTGATAATCAACGGAGCTAAGATTTTATAAGAGTTTTTGGGATTAACGATCGCAGCTCTAGCTGTTTTTACTAAATTTTGCCAAGTCTCAATTTTACCTCCCAACTTATAGAGGCGAACGCACACAGCCGTCAACTCAGAGCGACTAGCAGCCGATTCTTTCTGCTTGAACACCTGCAACATTTCTTTGAGTAAAGTCATGACTTCAACAGCAAAATTGGGCGGCACAGCGCCCGCTGTTGGAGCGGCGGGCGCACCAGACCCAGCAGCAACCGCCTGCACTTTGCCCGACGCCAATTTATCGAGGTGAGTTTCGAGTTGAGCAAAAACAGGCATCACCTGCTGCACAAGTTTTTCTCCCTCCTCATTCCTCAAGCCGAAAGGCCCCTCCAGTCGCCCCAGCAAGTCCTTAAGCGTATCAACTCCCTTTAAAAATAGGGATTCTGCCGTTTGGTCAACCTGCTTGACGGGCCCGTCCTTGAGCACCTTAAAACAATCTTCCAAGCGGTGAGCGGTTGTTTTAATACTATCTAAGCCAAGCATAGCCGCCCCTCCTTTCACGGAATGGGCGGCTCGAAACATCTCTTGGACGCTTTCGGGGTCTTTCATCGTGGACTTTAAATCCACTAAACCATTTTCTAGAGTATCGAGGTGCTCCTTAGCCTCCTCTATAAACAAACGCATAATTCGGTCTTGCTGATCTGACACGACAGTCCTCCTAACAATCTGTGCACCCTCCAGAAAGCACCCTCTTCGCGGGAGGAAACACGACTCCTGCCAAAAGTCGGAAGCTCCCATGCAAAACATTCTAGCCTGCCTCAGCTAGCAGACTCAAAATACGGGTGTGAGGGCAATCTTAGCTCTCAAACTGCTGCGGTGGAGATTGAGCCTAGAGTTCTGAGGGAGTATCTGGAGCGACTTCAATACCCATTCCTTGTTTCATCATCTGCTGAGTCGTAATCAAGTCGTTTAACTCCTTGACTTCGACGCCGATGTCTTGGCAAGCCTGTTTCAGTTCCCGCTCGAAGGTGTTGAGGTCGCTTCCGTAGCCGCAGAGCTTCGCGGCTGTGGCGATTCCTTGTTGGGCGTTAGCTTTGGCGCAGTCGATCAATTCAAGGCCTTTGAGGGGTTGGGAGGATGCCATAATTTCAAGCCACAATTTATCTTTTCTCCCACTCTACCTAGAACGTTGAGGTCGATCGATCTATCGAAAGGCATGAAAAATTCTGCCTGTGCTGCGTGTTGCCAATTCATAGTTACTTTTTGGGATTTCCTGCCAAGATAGCAGTAGTTGGGATTCTCTAACCCTTACTGTGCGTAAATTACACTAGATTACTGTGAAAAATGTTTCCCAATGTAAAATGCACTGGGTCTGGAGCGTCCGGCACCGCCTGTTTGTGTCTTTTCTCTTTGCTATGGCAGTTGCTGTGTTGCTGCCACCTGACTATCTCCCCTGACTCGGACGCTGTGCATTTGGAACGCGGGCGCCGTCAGTTTCCTGATTTTGACTTGGATGCTGATGCTGCAAGGCACTCCCGAATTGATGCGCCACCACGCTCAGCAGTTGGATGCTGGCCACTTAACAATCTTAAGTACGATCGTGGCAGCGGCTTGTGCTAGCTTGTTAGCCATCTTCTTTTTGCTGCGCGATCCCAAAGGCCTGTTGCCGAATTTGCTATTTCTGCACTTGGGGCTTTCTGTCCTAACAATTGTTGGGTCTTGGATGCAGGTACACACTATCTTCACGATGCACTATGCCCGCAGCTACTACAAAAACCGCAGCAAGCAGCACGGCAGTTACTTACAGGCGGAGGGTTTGGATTTTCCGGGCGACGAGGAAGCAGATTACAAAGATTTTTTATATTTCTCCTTTGGTATTGGCATGACTTGCCGGCGTTGCAGACGTGCAGAGCACTTCTCGTTCCACGAGGTATCTGGTCCTTTTTCACAGCGTGCTGTCGTTCTTTTTTAACACCGCTATTCTGGCTATGAGCGTCAATATTATTGCTGGATTGAGTTGAGAGGATTAAGTAGCAGTGGTATGATTTAGAGTATGATGCGGAAACTTTCATCCTAATAATAGTTAGGTGGTAATTGCTAAATTGAAGTAGTCCAACCATCGGGAAGCTCACTTACATCTTCTAGTAGGAAGTTTGCGTACACGAATATTCGGACATCATCGTAGAGATCGCTAAGAACACGTTTCCGGGCACCGGATTTGTCCCACGGTTGAAGATCGGAGTCTAGCTCACAGAAACCAACCCAGGGATGCCCCTCTGCCTGTAATTCTTCAGATTTAACTATCACAGCCGCCAAAACAGCTAAGTCATAGGGTTTAAGGGAGAGATCATCCATTGCACCGATAGATATTTGGCGCTCCAGCATTGGCTCTGAAAGCGGAAAGACGTTGAGACTAGGATGGTTCGCTAAGTCATTCAATCGTTCTGAAACTTTCGTCAGTTCATTTGCCACTAATCCATCAAATAGAGCAAATACCCGACGTGCTGCATCCGCATCCTCAGCGGTCACTCGACCTTCATCTGTTGCCCATCTCACAAATTTGCGTAAATCATCAGAGCGAGAGCGTGGGGAAAACCTTCGAGGTACGGTTTCACGTGCTTCTGTAAGGCATATTGCAGGCACATATAACTTAAACTCACCAGCCTGAGCACGTTGGAGCAACTGAATAGCCTGTGGACTTTGCAAGTGTGCTGGAGCAATAACATCCACTACCCAATTTGTTTCCACTAAAACTGCTTTGGGTTTCACTTTGCACTCTTACTCCATCTAGGGCCAGCAGCCCTCACTTCGCCAATTCGGAGAAGGCTGATTATTTGTTCGCCAAGTAGGTTTCTTAAGTCATTTGGGAAGTTGTCCATACTGGCAGTCAGCTTCAGTTTCTCAAGCCATCGCTGAACTCGCGATTCAAACTCACTCGCAGGGTTTCCCTTCCATTGCTCATCTGCAGGTGGTAGCAAAGAATCTGGAAGTTGCGCTTCACCAACTACATAAATTGACTCACCATTATACTTTTCTAAGGAGTCGCGGAGGAGAATCACACGCTCACCAGCTACGACAAGTCCAACTGAACAACCAATAGATGCCATAGTATGTTTAAGCTGTTCAATAGCACTTTTAGCGATACTGATGTGTTTGAATTTTACCTCAACAAGCATTAGATATTCGCCATCTTGACTGGTCACAATAATATCGGGATATTGGAATGTTTTTATCATCTTTCTTCCCCCTTGGAAACCCCCACCATATCTGTACCCAGATTGGTGGTGGGAGGAAAAGGGGGGCGGGGTCTAGGCAACATAAGCGTAGCCATCCTTTTTGTGAATGTGTATGCAGTATTTGTGACTAATTCCTTGAACTAGCCCATCGGTTGTTGAGATGTTGAAACTTCCAGTGGCACGAGTAGCTACTCGACCCACGTAAGTCCCAACCTTCTTCCCAGAGGTAACATTGGCTTTTACAATGTCACCTGTCTGAAAACCTTTGTGGAATTTGGTTCTAGAACAATAACGAACTGGAAAACCAAACTTGTCTGTGCGGCATTGCTGACGGGTTCCATGCCCTTTAGCGGCAATCAGTAAGGGCTTGACGACCTTTGTGATTAACCGTTCTGGAGTAGATGCTCCCACGCAAGCCGCGTCCCAGTAATGCGTCTTGTCTAAACCTCGAATCGTGCGGTTGTACTTTGTGCGACCCCCTGTGCCAACTTCAACAGGTAAGCCTGTTTTTTTAAGGTTTTCGTACAGATTCCATCGGGTCGCATTAACGGCTGCCGTATCAGCCAAGGGTTTTTTAGCTTGTGCCAAGATTCGTTTGAGCAAGTCAGGTTTACCTTTGAGAAAGTCTTTGATATCCTGATTACCCTTTTTCTGATTACAAGGGACACAGGCTAAACACAGGTTGCTGACTCGGTTTGAACCTCCTTTTGACCGAGGTTGAATATGTTCAATCTCAAGTCGGGTCTCTTTTACACCGCAGTAAGCACAAGTTCTGTTCAACTTGGAAAGAAGAAACTCACGAATTTCGTATCCGGCTAAAGTTCCTTGTTGATAACCAACCCCGCTAATTTCGGAGCTTTCCATCTGTTGTGTGTCAAATCTGACCAATTCTTGAGAAATGGCAGTAATTCGACACAGTGCAGATAGTCGTTTAACCCAAGTCAAAATATTAGCAACGCGACTGTTTAAAGAGGGTGGTAGCCAACCCTTTAGTCGAGTGCGGTTGAGAAAGCGTGGTTTGCGATATCGCGTCTTACGGTTACGGCGTGACCGTCGTAATTGACGGCGTGAAGTTAAAGCATCCCGAATTTGGAAGCCACGATGTTGTAGTTCAGCTATCCAAACAACTTCGCCTGTGGTATCGTTGACCAGCGCTATTCCAGTGGTCTTGGCACCCGGATCGATCTTTATTTGCAGTGGTTCAACTTGAGAATTTAACACCTCCTCTTTCAGTATTAGTGTGAAGGGATAGCTGCGAAGTACAGCAGCTTTCCCTTGAGCTAACAGCATTCTCGCTCTACCTGGATGAATAGGATTGAGAGGCTGTTTGTTGGTGTCCAGAACGAAAACTTTACTCACGAGTGAGTCTCCTTGCGGGTAATGTTAGCCTTGACAATGTTTTAGAAGTTTGTCGCGTCAACGACACTGACTTCGACCCGATATGTCTGTTTAATCGTTGACCACAGAGCTACAGACTGGCTTCGTATCCGTAGGTGTGATGGCTTCTAAAACGAAGTACACAAGGTACTTAGTCGGGTAAACTCTGGGCTTCTCTTAAAAGCCCCCGCTAGATTCGGTACTCCGAATTAGCGGCGGGTAGTTTACGGCATTATATCGCAGCGAATTTATTTGTTATGCAGTAAATTAACAATTGTCCTAGGCAAAGCCTAACAAAATTATAACTTGAGGGGATTCAAATTACCGCATTCAAATGTCAAGACACGGATAATCAATTGAGCTACCCAGTTGATGAGAATGTCAAGACACGGATAATCAATTGAGCTACCCAGTTGATGAGACAGAAATTTTCATGCTGATTCTCCCACTCGCATTCGATCGCCCTCCATTCCCCGACACTACAGCAAACGGGCGATCGCACGCCCCCCTTCTGCCAATCTCAAAATTTCCTGACATTTTTATTGCTAAAACGAAGTCATTACGAGTATGATTTAACAAGAAGCAAAACAGACCAACGCCATGAGGATCGAAGAAATACCCCTCAACCAGATTCGCCGCCCCCTGCCGCGAGTCAACGACCAAACCAAAGTCGCCGCCCTCATGGAATCCATCCGCGAGGTAGGTTTAAACGAACCCATCGACGTGCTAGAAGTAGATGGACAGTATTACGGATTTTCCGGCTGCCACCGCTACGAAGCTTGCCAGCGTCTCGGTTTAGAAACTATCCGCTGTAAAGTACGCCGAGCTCCCCGTGCCGTGTTGCAGATGCACCTAGCCTGAGCCTCTCAACAGAAATTCACGACAGGCAAAGATATTCGATCGACCATCACTAATAACAAGCTAAAAACCTATGACTACCAACAACCACAAACAACATCTTTACCCTACCCGCATCGATATGTCAGCAGCCACCCGCTCTCAAGTAGTCGGGCTGCTCAACGCCACGCTGGCAACGACTCTGGACTTAAAAACTCAAGTTAAGCAAGCTCACTGGAACGTTAAAGGCATGGACTTCTACCAGTTGCACTTGCTGTTTGACGAAATGGCAACAGAACTCGAAGAATACATCGATTTGGTTGCCGAACGGGTCACAGCTTTGGGCGGTTTGGCTGTAGGAACAGTCCGCACAGCAGCCGCAGATTCCATCCTGCCAGAGTTTCCTTTCGACATTTTAGACGGGAAAGAATATGTGACGGCTTTGGCCGATCGCTACGCGCCCTACGCCCAACACCTGCGAGTCGCCATCGGCAAAGCAGACGAACTCGGCGACGCCGATACAGCGGATCTCTACACCGAAATTTCGCGGACAATTGACAAGCGTTTGTGGTTCCTAGAAGCGCATTTGCAAGGTTCTGCGACAACTGCAACAGCCGCCCCCGAAAAAGTTGCCGTCAAATAGCCACAAAAACAGTTGTGGGGTGGGCGCCCGAGCCCGCCCCACAGATGTATTTCCTTAAGGCTCGTGACAGTTTACGATCGAGAATATGTCCATTTATTAATTTGGATGAGTTTTTCGTGACTGCCAATATTCCAGATTATGCTCTTCAACTGCAACGCCTGATGGAACAGGCGGGGCTTTCGAGCGATCGAGAACTCAGCCAAAAAGCAGGAGTTTCCGAGATCCAGCTAAGTCGCCTGCGTCGCGGTTTAGCTTTGCAAACCCGAGCCGACATCCTGCTCAAAATTAGTCAAGCTTTGCAAATTTCCTTACCCGAACTGCTCGCAACCTTGGCGCCAAACTATGTAGAGTTAGAAAAGGCACCACCGACAGCCCTAGAACAAGAATATCAGCGCCTGCAAGCTTCGATCGAACAGCAGCGAGAATCTTTGATGCAGGAATTCCAGCTATCTAGCGTGCAAATTTTAGAATCTTGGATGTTGCAGTGGCCGACGGCTGCGAGCAAAGCTCAGGAAAATCACAACTTGCGGGCTCAGAAACTACTGCCCTTGCTGCGGCCCGTCGAGCAGTTATTGGAGCATTGGGGAGTGGAGTCGATCGCCCCAGTCGGAGTCCAGATTCCCTACAACCCCCAAGAGCATCAGCTCATGGAAGGAACAGCCGAGCCCGGAGAACCCGTCAAAGTCCGCTACACAGGCTACAGACAAGGCGAAAAACTGCTCTACCGCGCCAAAGTTAGCCCAGTTTGATTAATACCAGAAGGCATTCGGCAGAACAAAGATTGTCCCTATCTCAAAATTCACTCCCGGCGAAGCGCTGCGACTGCGATCGGCGTTACGATCCGCGACGAACACCATCTTTTGCACTCAAAACTATTCTCCCGCTCTCAGGCTCTGGCGCTTTCCCACTCTCTTATTTGGATCGGAGTCCATCTCGCAGCTATACTAGCCTAGTCTGGCTAGAAATTCTGACATTCCCACCGCAAAATATGAGTCCTGTAGTTAAAATTATTCAGCCCTCTGGCATTTTAGACGGCACCAAGGCAAGTCAATTCCGCCAAGAGATTAGCGACCTAGTGGAAGCGGGAGCTGATGTGGTATTGATAGACTTCACTGATGTGACATTTATGGATAGTTCTGGTTTGGGCGCTTTAGTCTTGGCACTCAAAACAGTCCGGGCCGCTGGGAGTCAATTAGTTGTCTGTTCTATCAACGAGCAAATCCGCATCTTATTTGAACTCACCAGTATGGATCGAGTTTTCGAGATATTTCAGAACCGCGATGCTTTTAATAGCAAAATTCTCTCAACTAACTAAATCTTTGGGCTGCTGCCTTCTTGCTATTTGGTCGCAGATGCAATGCAAGAAGTCAGCTAGCCAAAGTTTACCTTGAGTAAAGACCAATCATCATCAAAAACTGCTTTAGCGTTCAACTTTTGAATGTAGTTCAAAACCAGCTCTAACTGGTCGGCACTTGCACCGTTGTAAGCTGCTAACAGGTCGATGAAAGGGTCAAGCCCCCAGATATTGCCGTCAGGTTGGTGGATCTCGTATACCCCGTCGCTAAAGATGTAGAGAGTGCTCAAATCCTCGACATCGCAGCAATTATCGACATAGGGGGCGTCGGGGAACATCCCGACCGGCATTCCGGGGGTTTTTAATCGCTGGATTTTAGCGGTGCTCGCAGGGGACTGGGAAATCAAGACGGCTGGTGGATGGCCGGCGCTGGCATAAACTAGCTGGCGAGAAATGCGGTTGTAAACGCCGTACCAGATGGTGAAATACTTGTCATTTTGGTAGCTCATCTGGAAGGTGGTGTTCAGGGCGCGCAAAACGTCGCTGGGTTTGTAGTAGTCTATGTTTGGGAGCGTGCGCGATCGCAGCAAATTCAGCACGGCCACCGAAGGCAGCGCCGCCCGCAAACCGTGACCGGCTACGTCTAGCAAGTAAATCGCCAAATAATCGGCATCTAGCCAGTTGTAGTCGAAGCAATCTCCCCCCAACTGCCGGGAGGGAATGAATTTTGCTTCGATGCTGATAGGTTCCGTCATCGGATCTGGCAGCAGCGATTGCACGTACTCGGCGGCCTCGGCTAACTCGGCTTCCAGACTTTGCTTGGCTATTTTCAAATCTCGGCTGAGTTGGTGCAGCCTCAATCCCGCGCGTACTCTCGCCTGTAACTCGTTGAGTTCGATCGGCTTGGAGATAAAATCGTCGGCACCTGCGTCGAGCCCTTTGACTCGATCGGCGATCGAACCCAAAGAAGTCAACAAAAAGAATTGTGTAGTTGACAGATCCGGATCTGCCTTAACTCGACGGCAGACATCGATGCCGGTCAAGCGCGGCATGATCCAATCGCAAATTATCAGGGCCGGACGCAATTTTTGCGCCTGGGCTACACCGTCTTCGCCATTGCTTGCTACTGTTACTTCGTAACCCTGTTTTTTCAGGGTTCTTCTCAGCAGTTCTTGAACAGCCGTATCATCGTCAATAACCAGAATTTGAAACATGGGCACTTAGGTACTACAAGTTTTTCAAGGTCTGGGGGTCATTTAAAATATATCCTGTCAGCGCCCTTGTCTGAGATTGAGTATAGTTGATTGACATCGCTTTCGAGGTAATTGCTTTTGAGGGCGGGTCGTTGAGTTCAATTTACGTTAAAATTTGATAGAAATTTGGCGCGATCGAACTTCACTCAGTTTATACTCAGAATATAAATTTTTATAGACTTTTATTTCCCACAGGCGCTGGTTGACATGAAAATGCTATTTATGGTATAGTGGCTAACCGATTAGTGGATTAGACATCGATCGACGGCCCACCAAAGCTAGTATCCTCAAACTACCATTCAATTTTGCCGCCGTTATACTTTGTCTCGTTGTATTTTATCTGGTTGTATTTTGTCTCGTTGTATTTTGCCCACGGGCCGATGAAGAACTTGTGTGGTGAGCGTGATTGAATTAAAGGGTTCCGAAAAGTTGCCGATGCTAAAAAAAGCGGATCTTCAAGTCAATACAGGTCTGAATGGATTAAGCTGGGTTTTGTCGTGGTTTGCACAATTGTACGACTCGCGAATTCCTACAAGTGTGTGGATCAGGTGTCAGTTGGCTTTGGCTGAGGGCTTTACGAATGCGGTGCGTCACGCCCACAAGGGCAAACCAGCGGATTTGCCTGTGGAGATTCAGGTGGCGGTATTCGCTGAATCTTTAGAGATTAAAATTTGGGACTCGGGCGATCCGTTTGATTTAGAGAAAAAAATCCAAGATATTTCGGAAAAAGTCGATGTTCACTCTCCGGGCGGGCGGGGCCTAAAATTGATCAAAGACATCGCAGACAGTATTAGTTACGAGAGAATGGCTGATGGACGGAACTGTTTGTCGATGGTCAAAAATTATTCGCCCTGTATCGACGCTCGAAAATAACACTAATATTTTTAGCGGGTAAGGGTTGAGGGTAGCCTCAACCCTTCCCTCAGAACCCAGGGTGACTCTTAAGCGGCTACGCAGCTTATGATCTTTTGATTTGACTGCTTCGCTAGATACTGGCAGTTCCCATAGCATCGGTATTTCCGGTTCTTCCGTACTTATTACCCTAAAATATTATGGCACTGCCGTCCGAAGCAGATTAACTCGCAAAGGAGGTAATCTCGGTGAGAGTCCCTATTGGCTTAGGATCGCGAATTAAATAACTTACAATTTTAATTGTTATTGTGGGATGGGCGTCCCGCCCGTCCAAAAAAGACGGGCGGGACGCCCATCCCACTTTCAA